>VAYF01000190.1 GCA_005883885.1 Actinomycetota bacterium
TCGGCCCCGCCCGCTGGCGGTACGCATGGCCGTTCCGCTCGCTGATCGACCACGGGGCGACGCTCGCGTTCTCCTCGGACTGGAACGTCGCCGAGATGGACCCGCTCGTGTGGCTCTTCACCGCCCGGACGCGAGCCAACCTCGATGGCTCGGAGGCGTGGACCCCGGAGGAGACGATCGATCTGCCGACGGCGATCCGCGCGGCGACCCTCGGCTCCGCGTACGCGAACTTCGCCGAGGACGACCGAGGCTCGATCGAGACCGGGAAGCTCGCCGATCTGGTCGTCCTGTCGCGTGACGTCTTCGCCGACGAGCCCGCGTCGCTCCTGGAGACCTCGGTGGATGCGACGATCGTGGGCGGCGACGTGGTGTACCGGCGATGAGCGCCACGTGGGAGGAGTTCGAGCGGCTCCGGATCACCGTCGGCGTGATCACCGACGTCGAGGACTTCCCGGAAGCTCGTGTCCCCGCCTACAAGCTCACGATCGACTTCGGCCCGGAGATCGGGATGAAGCGATCGAGCGCGCAGCTGACGCACTACGCGAAGGAGGACGTGCTCGGCCGCCAGGTGGTGTGCGTCCTCGGGTTCGAGCCGAAGCGGATCGCGGGGTTCCCTTCCGAGGTGCTCGTGCTCGGCGCGTACAGCGCCGAGCACGGCGTGGTGCTCCTGCACCCCGACCGGGACGTCGAGCTCGGCTCGGCGATCGGTTGAGGGTGGGGCGGGTCGCGCGAAGCGCGACCCGCTCCACCCACCTCATGCGCTCGAGCTGGTGCTGCTGCTCGATCCGCTGTGCGGACAGGTGTCGTTCGTCGAGGAGCTCGAGCTCCCGCTCGAGGTCCCGCTGCTCGATGATGCGCTCGTCTTCGCACTCGGCGATGCCGAGCCCGTGGCGGCGAGCGCGTGCGTGACGCCCAGGCCGCCGACGAGCAGACCCGACGCCACGACGGTGGCGACGGCGCCTCTTCGGAGCTGCTTGATCATGTCGATCACCTCCTTCCCTCGTCTGCGGCAAGCAGACAGCCGGGACCTGAGGATCAGCGGGGAGCGGAGGGGGAAGAGGCGGTGAACCCTCAGCGGGTGCCGTCGTAGCCGATCAGCCGGCGCGCGACGTCGAGGCAGATGTCGTGCATCCGGGCGGGCGTCATGACCGTGTCGTTCAGCAGGACCTGGATCGCGAGGCCGTCGACCATGGCGCCGAACTCCATCGCGATGTCGTCGGCATCGGCGGCGTCGCTGGGGAACTCGCCCGTCTGACGGCCGTACCGGATCACCTCCGAGATCGATTGGACCCACCGACGATCCAGGTTCTCGCGTTCCTTCGCCATCTGGGGATCCCGCAGGGCGCGGACCCAGATCTCGAGCCAGAGCGCCCATTCGTCCAGGAGGGAATACTCGGGGAGGAGCCCGGGAACGGAGAGCTGGATCAGGCGATCCATCCGCTCGCTCGCGGCCGGCATCTTCCGGAGCTCGCGCGACATGCGGAGGTAGGACTGGTCGTTCGCGTAGGTGAGCGCCTCGACGAGGAGGCGGTCCTTCGATCCGAAGTAATAGAGGATCAGACCGGGCGACACCCCGCAGCGGTCCGCGATGTCCTGGATCCGCGTCTCGGCCAGGCCGCGGTCGGTGATGACCTGCGCGGCCGCCTCCACGATCTCCTGGTGGCGATCCCGCTGTGGCTTCGCCCGGGCCCTCGTGCTCATCGATCTCCCTTTGAACGTGGAACAGACCCGGCACCTGGACGCCGGGGTCACTGAGTGACGGTTCAGTCCAGTGTAGGGCCCTGACCTGCAGCGTCAATCCCGCGAGGCCGGCAGGTCATGTTGACTGGCGGTTCAAACGAGAGGCATGATACGTGGGTCCCGGCGACCGCCGGGGGAGGGAACGGGCGCGCGCGATGGCAGCCAACGGCTACGACGCGATCATCATCGGGGGTGGCCACAACGGACTCGTGAGCGGTGCGTACTTCGCCCGCGACGGTCTCCGCACGGTCGTCCTTGAGGCACGGAACAAGACGGGCGGCGCCGCCGATACGAGCGCCCCGTTCGCGGATCACCCCGAGATCAACGTCACCACCTACTCCTACGTCATGTCGCTGATGCCCCCCACGATCATCCGCGAGCTCCGCCTGAAGGAGTTCGGGTACGACGTGACGCCGTTCGGGCCCTACTTCCAGGCCTACCCGGACGGCCGCGCGGTCACCGTCTACCCGGACGATTCGCAGAGGTCCTACGACTCGATCGCCGAGTTCTCGAAGAGGGACGCGGACACCATGCCGAAGTGGGAGGCATGGCTCCAGGGCGTGGCCGACGTCATGGGTCCGTTGATGCTGCACGTCCCCCCGCACGTCGGGTCGATGCATCCCATGGACGTGTTGTCCACGGTCCAGACAGCCTGGAAGATGCGGAAGCTCGGCGAGCGGGGCGTCGGTGACGTGACCCGGCTGTTCACGATGAGCGTCAGCGATCTGCTCAACGACTGGTTCGAATCCGACGCGGTCAAGGGCATGCTCACGGTGAACGGCGTGATCGGGACCTGGGCCGGGCCCGACGAGCCGGGCACCGCCTACGTGATGCTGCATCACTCGATCGGGGATGTCGGCGACGGGCACCTCGGGTCCTGGGGGTTCCAGCAGGGCGGGATGGGTGGCGTCAGCACCTCGATCCGCACGGCCGCCGAGGCGTTTTGTTGCGTGATTCGCACGGGAGCCCGAGTCAAGAAGAGTCTCGTCCGGAATGGGCGCGCGGTCGGTGTCGTCCTCGACGACGACCAGGAGCTCCGCGCGCCGGTCGTCGTCAGCTGCATCCATCCGCAGATCGCGTTCCTCGACCTGATCGATCGGCACGAGCTGCCTCCGGACTTCGTGTGGGACATCGAGCGCTGGAAGACGCGGAGCGGCGTCGTCAAGATCAACGTCGCGATCAGCGAGCTGCCCGACTTCAAGGCGCAACCCGGCAAGGAGCTCCAGGATCTGCACACCGGTTCGGTCGAGCTGTGCTTCTCCTCGGACTACGCCGAGCAGGCGTTCCAGGACGCGCACCTGTTGCGGCAGCCGCCGGTCGCGCCGTTCGTGGATGGGACGATCCCGACGACGCTCGACAAGATGCTGGCGCCTGAGGGAACGCTCGTGTTCTCGATGTTCACGCAGTGGGTCCCCGACGATTGGGTGAAGGAACCCCATCGGGACGAGCTGGACGCGTACGCGAAGCGGATCTTCGATCTCTACGACGAGCTCGCGCCGAACTTCAAGGACTCGATCATCGACTACCAGGTGATCGGGCCGTACGACATGGAGCAGGAGCTCGGGCTGATCGGCGGGAACATCTTCCACGGGGAGCTCTCGGCGGACCAGCTCTTCCACATGCGCCCCGCGCCCGGCTACGGCGATTACCGCACCCCGTTGAAGGGGCTGTACCACGGCTCGTCCGCGACGCACGCCGGCGGCGGCGTGAACGGCATCCCCGGGTGGCAGGCCTACCGCCAAGCGAAGAAGGACCACGCCGTCCGCTCGAAGTGAGCCCGGGATCCGGCGAACGCGATCCGCGGACGAGCCTCGAGCGGATGCTCGAGGCTCGTTCGGTCGCGGTGGTGGGCGCGTCGGTGAAGACGGGCTCGCTCGGCCGGCAGATGATGGCCGAGCTCCGTCGCGGGGGATTCGACGGCGCGGTCTACCCCGTGAACCCCGGGTACGAGGAGGTCGACGGCTACCGGTGCTACCCGTCGTTGCTCGAAGTCCCCGAGCCGGTCGACCTGGCGATCCTCGGCGTCGCGAACGCGCGGATCGAAGCGGCGATGGCCGACGCGGCCGAGCTCGGCGCCGGCAGCGTCGTCACGTTCTCGTCCCTTTACGAGGAAGCGTCGGATGGGCCGTCGCTCGCCGAGCGGGTCGCGGCGATCGCCGCCGCACACGGCATGGCCGTGTGCGGCGGCAACGGTATGGGGTTCGTGAACGTGCCCGGCAGGCTCCGGGCGACGGGGTTCGCGACCCCGGACGACCTGCGGCCCGGACCGGTGACGTTCCTCTCCCACAGCGGCTCGGCGTTCGCCGCGCTCGCCTTCAACGACCGGGGGATCGGGTTCGACCTGCTCGTGTCGAGCGGGCAGGAGGTCGTCACGCCGATGGATGCGTACCTCCGGTTCGCGCTGGAGCGCGATTCCACCCGGGTGATCGCGATGCTGCTGGAGACGGTTCGGAACCCGGGCGGGTTCCGGGCGGCGCTCGCGCGCGCCGCCGAACGCGACGTTCCCGTCTTCGCGCTCACGGTCGGTCGTACCGATGCCTCGAAGGCGTTGGTGGTCGCGCACTCGGGCGCGCTGGCCGGCGAGCACGGCGCGTACGAGGCGGTCTTCGACGCGTACGGCGTGCACGAGGTCCGGTCGCTCGACGAGATGGCCGACGCGATCGAGCTGTTCTCGTCGCCGCGCCGCGTGCACGCCGGCCGCGGGATCGCGAGCATCCACGACAGCGGCGGGGAGCGCGCGCTCTTCGTCGACCTCGCGACCGAGCACGACGTGCCGATCGCGAGGGTCTCGGACGCGACCCTCGGACGGATCGCGGTCACGTTGGATCCCGGGCTCGAGGCCGCGAACCCGCTCGATGCGTGGGGGACGGGGATCGACGCCGACCGGATCTTCCGGGAGTCGTTCGCCGCCTTCCACGATGACGACGAGGTGGCCGCGATGGCGTTCGTCGTGGACCTGACGCGCCAGGGCGAACCGTACGACGAGGGCTACCTCCAGGTCGCCCGGGACGTGTGGACCTCGACCACGAAGCCGTTCTGCGTCCTGTCGAACCTGTCGGCGGCGGTTGCCGCCGACGAGGCCAGGATGCTCCGCGACGACGGGATCCCGGTGCTGGAGGGGACGACGCCCGGCCTGCGAGCGCTCAAGCACCTGCTGGACGACGCGATCTGGCGTGTCGGCACTGAACCACAACCACCACAACCGGCCCCTGAGGTCGCGCGACGATCTCACCGAGACCTCCTGGGCGCGGCGGCCAGCTTCTCCGAAGCCTTCGCCCTCCACATGCTCGCCGGATACGGGATCGCCACGGTGCGAGCCACCTATTGTTCCTCGTTCGACGAGGTCGAATGGGCCGCAGCCGATATCGGATTTCCGGTGGCGGTGAAGATCGACAACCCTCAGATCCAGCACAAGTCCGAGGTCGACGGCGTCCGCCTCAACATCCAGGGCGCCGATGAGCTTCGGGGAGCGTACGAGGATCTCTCTTCCCGACTGGGTCCGGCGGTCACCGTCGCCGAGATGGCGCCTCCCGGCGTCGAGATGCATCTCGGGATCGTGAACGACCCGATGTTCGGCCCCCTCGTCCTCGTCGCGG
>VAYF01000371.1 GCA_005883885.1 Actinomycetota bacterium
CGGAGCCGTCCTCGCGGATCAGTTTCGTGCCGCCCGGCATCGCCACGGTGATCGTCGCGCCGTCGGCGCCGGCCTCCAGATGATGCCAAGCGCCGACCGGCACCACGACGGAGTCCCCCACACCGACCGCAGATCGTTCGTCGCCGACCTGGACGGTCCCGCCACCCCGTTCGACCGTGAACACGTCGACGTGGTCGTGGCGGTGGCGTGGCAGCGCACCTCCCGGTGGCAGCTCCGTCCGGAAGAGAGCGACCTCGCTCGCGCCGCGCGCCGGCGCCGCCAAACTCGTGATCGTGTTGCCGTTCGACTCGTGGGTGGGATGGTCGTCCGCGCGCTCGATCGACATGAAACGGCTCCTTCGGAGGGGTTGCGGCGCATCATGCCACTGCCGGCCGGCCGGTGCCTGCGTGTAGGCTTGCGTCCCCGAGAGGCCAGGAGGTAGCGCGATGTTGGTCGGCGACATCATGCGGTCGGACGTGAAGACGGCCGAAGCCGAGGATACGTTCGCCGATGTGGCCAAGATCATGCGCTCCCATGGGATCTCGTCGGTCATCGTCCTCGAGAAGGGCAACAAGCTGGGCGGGATCCTGACCGAGCGCGACGTGGTGAATCTCGTCGCCGCCGGTGGGGATCCGGGATCCGTGAAGGTCGCACAGGGGATGACGCGTCGACACCTCGAGACGATCGGGCCGAAGGCGGACATCGGCGAGGCGGCCGACCGGATGGTGTCCCTCAACATCCGGCACCTGCCGGTGGTCGATCGCGGCAAGGTCATCGGCATCATCTCGATCCGCGACCTGACGAAATGGGCGGCGGAAGAGCTCTCGACCGGACACGAGCTGCCGGATATCGCCCGTTCGCAGAAGGCCCTCCGTGCCGCGAGCGAGCTGCAGCGGCAACGCCAGCTGAGCTGACCCACCCGTCAGGATCCCGCGGAGCGTCGGAACGAGTCCCTTGGATGTTCGAGCGATCCGAGCTGCGCGATATCCCGAGGGAAGAGCAGGGCGACGGTCCAGTCGAGCGCGATCCGCACCTTCCGGCCCAGCGTGGGCATGTAGATGAGGTGATACGTGCGGTGCAGGAACCACGCGGGGAAGCCTCGGATGTTCTCCGCGAGCGTCTTCGCTTGACGGAGGGCATGCTGCGCCGTCGGCGGTGAGTATCCGGACGGGGCGTGCGGATCGGGGACCGCGGCGACATCGCCGGCCGCCCAGAGCCCGTCGATCCCTTCGACGCGAAGCGTACGGTCGACGCGGACCCGTCCGCGGTCGTCGACGGGGAGCCCGCTCGCCGAGGCCAGCGGCGACGGCCGCACCCCCGCGGTCCACACCACGGTCGCGGCGGCGATCGAGGAGCCGTCGCTGAGGCGGACGGTGCCGTCCTCGATCGAGACGAGTCTCGTGTCCGTCCGGATCTGGATGCCGCGCTCGCGGAGCCGGTCGGCCGCGTACGTCGCGAGCGCGCGATCGAGCTCCGGCAGGATCCTGTCCGTGGCCTCGACCATGACCCACCGCATATCGTTCGCGATCCCGGGCGGATACGTGGCGAGGGCGGCCCGCGCGAAGTCCTCGAGCTCACCGATCGCCTCGATCCCGGCGAACCCGGCCCCGACGAAGACGAACCCGAGCGCGGTGCGCCGTTCCTCGGCGTCTTCGGTCTCGGACGCAGTGTCGAGCTGCGCGAGCACACGGTTCCGAAGCCAGATCGCCTCGGGCAGCGTCTTGAACCCGACGCCGTGCTCAGCGAGCCCCGGTATCGGCAAGGTCCGCGACCACGAGCCGGCGCCCCACCTCGCCCAGGACGAGCCGCGTGCGACGGAGCGCGCGCCGGAGCGGCACGACGACGGCGCGGGGGTCGATCAGCCCGCTCGCCACTTCCGGCAGGAACGGCTGATACGTCATGTGGTTCTCAGGGCTCACCATGACCAGCTCGTGCCTGCTCGCGGGCAGTCGCCGCTCGAGGTGGCGGGCCGCGTACAGACCGATGTAGCCGCCACCGACGATCAGGATCCGGGCCATCGCCTCACCTTCTCGCCAGGTCCTCGATGACCTCGGGGAGCCCGCGAAGATCGGCAACGGCGGCATCGGGCTCCGCGAGCTGCTCGGGGGTCGGCAGGTCGGGGGCCTCGCCGCGAAGGACCCAGACGGTTCGCAGTCCGGCCACCTTCGCGGGCCGGACATCGTAATCGAGCCTGTCTCCCACCATCACCGCGCGAGCGGGCTCGACCCCGGCGGTGCGCACGGCATGGACGAACAGCGCCGGGTCGGGCTTCTGCAGGCCGAGGTCGTCGGAGACCCCCCACACCTCGAAGAACGGCACGAGCCCGTCGCGCTCGAGAGCCGCACGGACCTGGGTCGGTTG
>VAYF01000191.1 GCA_005883885.1 Actinomycetota bacterium
AAGACGGGTGCACATCTGTTCACGATCCGTCTCGACGGCCGCAGATTGACCGAGCTCACGCATGGTTCGATGAACGAACTCTTCCCAGCGTGGTCGCCGGACGGGCGATGGATCGTGTTCTCGCGGACCAGCGGCTTGGGCGACTCCCACGGCTCTCCGGACATGTACCTGATGCACGCGAACGGGACGGGTGCACGACCCATCGTGTCCGCGGGGTGCCCGTGTCTCGCGGATTGGGGCACCGCTCTCCCCGACTGATGGCTCCGGGAGGACCAACGACGACACCGCCCCGTAAGCACAACGGCGTGCTCGTGCGTCCAGGTACCGTGGGGCCGGAAGGTGAGGTCGTGAGGTTCCCCTCGGAGAGGGTCGAGTCGCCGGACCGCTTCAGCTCGCTGTTCGAGCGGGAACACGAGCGCCTCTTCAAGGCCCTCTACCTGGTGACCGGGAACCGCCGCGACGCGGAGGAGCTGATGCAGGATGCGTTCCTGAAGCTCTGGGAGCGATGGGATGCGATCCATCGGATCGACGACCCCACCGCGTACCTGTTCAGGATCGCGCTCAACGGGTTCCGGACGCGTCGTCGTCGCGTGGCGATGGCGCTCAGGAAGGCCACCCCCATCCCGGAGGGCCGTGATGCGTTCCTCGATGCAGACATGCGTGCCGATGTGCGGCGGCTTCTCCTCCGGCTCACTGAGCGCCAGCGCGCCGCTCTCGTGCTCGTTGACCTGCTCGGATACCCATCGGAGCAGGCGGCGCGGATCTTGCGTGTTCGGCCCTCGACCGTGAGAGCTCTCGCGACCAAAGGCCGGCAAGCGCTGCGAGCAGCAGAGGAAGCGCGGGATGCCTGAGGCGCGAGACGTGCTCCGCTCGGCGATCGAGAACGTGCGCCCCGATCCCGGCGCCTTCGAGCGACAGGGAGCGAGGCAGCGACGGGCGGCACGCAACCGGAGGCTCGGCGCCTTCGCCGCGGCGGCAGCGATCATGGCGCTGCTCGCGCTGCTGTTCGTGGTGACGCGCCCGTCGGGCGATGGACGGGTGCCCGCGACTCGGTCGCCGTCCCCACCCGTCCATCCGACCCAACAGCCGATGATCGTGGGACTGGATGGGACGAGGCGTGATCTGCGGGGCATCCCGGAGGGTGCGTACTCGCTGAACGTGTCTCCCGCCGGTCGCCAGATCGTCTTCGTTGCCGACCAGAACGGGTCGCCGCAGATCGGCACGATCGGGGTCGATGGTTCCGGATCGCGTTTCATAACGCAGGTGGCGTCGGTCTCCATCGCCCAGGGCGTCTTCCGAGGGCCCCTCACGCCCGTGTGGTCGCCCGACGGCTCCCGCATCGCATTCTCGAACGGTCATATCTACGTGATGAACGCCGATGGAACAGGCCTCACGCAGCTCACGTCGGGCTTGGGTGTCGATCAGTGGCCGAGCTGGTCGCCCGATGGGTCAACGATCGCGTACTCGAACAGCGGAAGCTCTCCACTGGACGACAACGCGTCTTCCGCTACCCAAGAGATCTGGACCGTGCCGGCGAACGGAGGCACTCCCACGCGCCTCACCCACGGAGGCTGGAGCGATACGCCGGCGTATTCTCCCGACGGCACGCGGATCGCGTTCGAGAACGGTGGGGGGATCTTCCTGATGGACGCGAACGGCCAGAACCCCCGACTCATCAAGGGCCTCCCGACCACCGCCTTCAGCCCGAGATGGTCTCCGAACGGCAAGAGTCTCGCGTACCTGCATTTCTCCGGGAGATATTCGGACGTTGCCACTCCGCTCCAGCGGGTGAGCGTCGTGAGGCTGTCGACCGGTGCGATCGAACGTATCCCTGGCTTGGTGGCGGGAGCCACGAACGCGGTCCAGTGGCTCCCGTCGGCCTCCGCGCTGCTTGAGAATCGCTACACGGGCTGAGCCCGTCAACACCACACCGGCAGCGCGAAGCTCAGCGCGGCCGCGGGAACGGCGCGAGCACCCTGAGGTGCGCGCCCCATCCGCCGATCTCGTCGAGGGCGTTCCCGTAGTCGAGCGTCGGCGGAAGCCCGAGCGCCGTGTAAGGGTTCGGCTTGCCGTACGCGGTGCGGTCCTGGGGAGCCTCGAAGGTGAGCGTCCACGATGGCGACCCGTTGAACCCCACGAGCGCGCCGTGGTCGGCGAGGCCCTTGCAGATCGCCTTCTGCCAGGTTGGGATTGCCAGGGAGTCGATCTGTGCGTGCGTGAGGTCCAGGAACACGACGTTGCCCATGCTCAGCCGGGTCGTCGCATCCGTCGACACGCACGGCTGCCCCTTCGTTCCCGATCCCTCGTACGGCGCGACGCTATGGCCGGACAGGCACTTCGCGTGCAACCCGACGGTGTGGTTGACGTATCCGGCGGCCAGCTCCTCGGGGCGGATCGGAAGCATCCCGGTCGGCGGCTCTTGGACCGTGTTGAACCCCGAGCCGTACGTCTCGAGGCGGAACGCGTGCCAGGCGCTGATCGTCATCGCCGAGTCATCGACGACCGTCTCGCGGAACCGGTACGTGTAGCCGTCGACCTGGTCGATGACGTAGACCACTCCGTCGGACAGGGTGGACGGTTGCATCCCGCACGGCGCGTGGATCTGGTGGCCGTCGATGTGTTGCCCGTACGTGATGCTCGTCTCGCGCAAGACGATCCGGTAGAGGGGATCCGTGGCTCGCCCGAAGTAGAGCGGGAATCCATAGCCGAAGAGTTGCCTGGGCCCCGCCGGTGCCGGGGGGCCGTCCGAGACCAGCGACGAGATGTAGACGTCCGACCCTGGATCGACGCTGGTCTTGTCGAGGGGTGCGACCCACGGTGAGGTCTCCGAGAACAGGTGCCAGTCGAGCCCCGGCCAGTTGCCGATGCCGCACCCGGCTCCCAGCGAGGTTCCGTCCGGGGCGTGGTGCAGCAACCGCTCGGCGAAGGTCGCTCCGATGGCGACCGCGGCGACGCCGCCGGCGCCGATGAGGAGCGCCCGTCGCGTGATCCGGTCCTTACGTGCCAAGGTTGAACATCCGTCGTGCGTCGACTGTAACCGGGCCTCCGAGAACGCGGGGCGCGGACCGACGGGGTCGCTCTTGCTTGCGGGTACGCTTGCACGTGGTGACCCGAAACCGATCCGCCCCGACGCCGGGAGAAGGTCCCGGAGGTCGCCCGGCGCTCCACGTCGCTTCCCCCCCGATCCTCAGGCCACCTCGGGCGACCAGGGTCCCTCGGATCGTCGCGCTCTTCGTCGGTCTCGCCGGGCTCGTCACCCTGCTGTCGTCCGCGTTCTCCTGGATCCGGGGCCGGACCGAGACCCTCTCCGACGTCCTTCCGCTGTCCGTTCGGTCCGGAGCCACGTCGACGGCCGTCCTTGCTGGATTCGGCCTTCTGGTGATCGCCGGGGCGCTGGCCCGTCGTCAGCGCCGGGCCTGGTGGATCGCGCTCGTCCTGCTCCTCATCGCCGGGATCAGCCACCTCATCAAAGGCCTGGATGTCCCCGAAGCCGGGTTGAGCCTCGGGATGGCCGTCGTGCTCCTGATGGCCAGGCGAGAGTTCGATGCTCGCCCGGGGCCCGGTTCCGTCCGGCGGGCGGTCGTGGCCCTCCCAGCCCTGGCTCTAGGGGCGTGGGCGTTCGGGATCGTGGCGATCCTCGCCCACTCCGGGGCCATCGTTCCTCGTCCCACGCTCGGTGTCGCAGCCGCCGCCGCCCTTCGGGGCATCGTTGGTCTCTCCCTCGGGATCCGGTTGGTTGATCTGGCTGGAGGTTGGATCCCGGACGTCCTGCCGCTGCTCGGCGTGGCGATCGTCACGTCGGGCTTCGCGCTGGCCTTCCGACCCGTCGTCGAGGGGCTCCGGCGGAACCCGGGCGACTCGGAGCGAGCCCGTGCGCTGGTCCGACGGTACGGTTCCGACACACTCGCCTACTTCGCCCTGAGGGAGGACAAGAATTACTTCTTCGAAGGCGAAGCGATGCTCAGCTACCGGTACCTCTGGAACCTCGGCCTGATCTCTGCAGACCCGATCGGCCCGCCCGAGGACGTGCGGCGAGCGATGGGAGCGTTCGTCGACCGCGCGCGGAGCCAGGGCTGGGGCGTCGCGGTGCTGGCCGGCGGACCCGAACTGGCTGACCTCTACGCAGGACTTGGTCTCCAGGGGTTCTACCTCGGCGATGAGGCCATCCTCGATCCCTTCGCCTTCTCCCTCGAAGGGCATCGGATCCGCAAGGTTCGACAGTCGTGCCACCGGCTGGAGCGGCTCGGCTACCGTCTGGAGTTCCTGTCCGACGCCGATGTCGACCCGGATCTCTGTGACGCGCTGGCGGCGGTGACGCGCTCCTGGCGTGGACGGGCGCCGGATCGCGGCTTCACGATGGCGCTGGGTCGCGAGCCCTCTCCGCATGATCCGGACTGCATCACCGTGGTCGCGGTTGACCCCGAGGGGACGGTTCAGGGGTACCTGCATCTCGTTCCCTGCTACGGCACGCTCCCGGGTTACAGCCTGGACCAGATGCGGCGGCACCGGGAGACGCCGAACGGGCTCTCCGAATGGATGGTGGCGAGGACGACGCAGGAGCTCCGGCGACGCGGCGTCGTTCGGTTCTCCTTGAACTTCGCCTTCCTCGGGGCGCTGTTCCGCGAGGAGACGCCCCTCACCTTCCTGCAACGGCTCGAGGTGGGGCTCGCCCGCAGGCTGAACCCCTTCTTCCAGATCGAAAGTCTCCAATGGTTCAACGCGAAATTCTCCCCGATGTGGTCGCCGCGATACATCTACTCCGAGCCACCGCTCAGCTTCCCGCGTGTGGCCCTCGCATACCTCGAATCGGAGGCGTTCCTGCGCCTTCCTCTGATCGGAGCCCGCAGCCGGCTCAGAGGGTTGGCCCCGC
>VAYF01000192.1 GCA_005883885.1 Actinomycetota bacterium
TGTTGACGCACGTCAACAACCTCGATGAGGACGCGCTCGTCGACATCTTGACCAAGCCGAAGAACGCGCTCGTGCGTCAGTACATGAAGTTCTTCGAGTTCGATGGAGTGGAGCTCGAGTTCACGGATGACGCGATGCGGGCGATCGCCGAGCAAGCGATCCAGCGCGGGACGGGTGCCCGCGGGCTCCGGGCGATCATGGAGGAGGTCTTGCTCAACGTGATGTACGAGCTGCCCTCCCGCGAGGACGTGACGCGGTGCCTCGTCGATCGCGACGTGGTCCTGACCGGCGTCAACCCGACGCTCATCCCGCGTGAGCAGCACGCCGCCAAGAAGCGCGGCGAGCGGCACGAGCGCACCGCGTAGCCCGTCACGGACGGAGAGGGGCTGCTCACGGAGCAGATGGAGTCGCGCGGCGGACCCGGGGCGATGGTCGACTTCCCCTGGTGGGTCTTCCTGATCACGGGTATCGCATGGATGATCATCGCGGTCATCGTGCTGCGGTTCCAAGCGGACCCCGTGACCTCGGTCGCGACCGTCGGGTTCCTGATCGGCTCGTTGTTCGTGTTCGCGGCCATCAACGAGTACGTCGCGGCCAACATGGTCGATACGTGGAAGTGGCTGCACTGGCTCATGGGATCCCTGTTCCTTCTTGGCGCGTTGTACGGCTTCATCCGCCCGTACGACACGTTCTTCGCGCTCGCCTCCGTGCTCGGGTTCTTGCTCGTGTTCATGGGGACGCTCGAGATCATCCGAGCCACCATGTCTCGGGAGGTGAACCCGCTCTGGGGACTCGGGCTGGTGAACGGGATCCTCTTGCTGCTCCTCGGCATCTGGGCGTCGCAGCGGTACTACCCTGCGAGCGCCGTGCTGCTCCTGATCTGGGTGGGGTTCATGGCGCTCTTCCGAGGGATCGGTCAGATCGTGCTGGCCTTCGGGATCCGCCGGGAGCTCCGCGGATAGGACGGCTCAGATCCGGTCGAGGACCTGATGGGCGACCGCCAGGTCCTTGGCGGCCCGGAGCCCCTCGAACGTCACGACCGCTTGTGCGACGATCGCACGCGCTCCGTCCCCCCGCCCTCGGCTCGCGAGCGCGCCGGCGAGGTCGACCTCGCTGAGCGCACGCTCCCAGGTCGCCCCGAGACGATCGAACCGTTCGATCGCCGCTCGGAACGACGCCTCGGCGCGGGTGGCGTCGCCTGCGGCGAACGCTGCCCGTCCCTCGAGCCGGTCGGCGAACGCGGCGACGCTCTGCGCGTCGGTCTTCTCCGCATGAGCACGCATCCCGTCGAGGAGCCTGTCGATACCGTCCCAGCCTTCGGTGGCGGCGACGAGCTCGCTCTCGGCCTCGAGCGCATCGCCCTTGTGCACCGCCCAGTTGGTGGGTCGTTCCAACGAGCGAGCGCGCACCAGATCCCCCGTGCGAACGAGGTACCGCAACAGGAAGGGATACAGCCTGCCGGACGTCGTGCGCTCGAGGGTGGATAGGAGTCCCGACAGTCGGTCGCTCTCGACGACATCACCTCGAGCGTCATGGATCAGCGCCGCCGTCCCGAACGCGTGGCTCGCGAAGTACGGTGGCTCGTCGCGACGATCGTCCAGCAACTCGCGGATGAGTCGGAACTCCTCGAGGGCGTCCTCCCACGATCCGAGTCGGCCGAAGGTCACGCACCGCCACGCGCGGAGGTGGATCTCGACGTTCGGACCTCTCCCGCCAACGGCTGCGAGGCCCTCATCCGTGACTTCCAACGCGCGCGGGTATCGCCCGGTCTCGTAATAGCCCCACGAGCCCATGCCGTAGAAATCACCGATCTCGATGATGTCCGTGACACCGTCCATGATCTCGGCACGCTCGTGCCAGAGCGAGAGTGCTTCCCGGTAGTTCCCGACGGACGACCAGGCGCCCTGCGCGTTGTCGAGGGCGAACGAGGCCAGGTCCGGTTTGCCGATCCGCATCGCGATCCCGGCGGCCTCCCTGCCCGCCTCCGCGAACGACGCGAGCTGGTCGTCGGTCAGCGTTTCGTCGGGGAACGCGAACGGCCACGACGCGCGGAGCCCGAGAACCCGGACCCGCTCTTCCGTGTCGCCGAGAGGAAGGTTCGTCGCGGCGAGATCCATCATGGCGCGGACGTCCGATTCGGGTGGGGTCCCACCTCGCATCGAGCCGGGCCAACGGACCGCGATCTCGGATGCTCGCGCGGCGAGGTACGCGACGCGCGTGGGGTCCGGCGGATGGGCGGCGTTGCGCGCGAGCGCGGCCTCCCGGAAGTACCGCCACGCGAGGTCCCCCGTGAAGGCGACGAGGAAAGCCTCCGCGAGCGACTCGAGCGCATCCGTTCGCTCCAGACCGGTGGACGCGAACGCGAGCGCGTCTTCGGCCAGGCGCGCGGCCTTGCGCGGCACGAGTCGGAGCCGGGCGGTCGCCGAAGCGCGAAGCAACCAGCGAAGGGCCGCAGAACGCAGGTCGTCGCTCAGCCCGCCCTCGGTCTCCCGGGCGAGCGCGGCCGCGGTCGCGTAGTGGTACGCGAGCAGCTCGGCGAACTCACCGGCGCGCTCGCCGGCCGTCCGTTCGAGCCAGGTGGCCACGTTCGAGTGCGCGCTGGCGCGGTCTCGGCGGGGGAGCGATTCGTACGCGACGTCACGTGTCAGAACGTGCCTGAAGATGTACTCGCGTTGGCCGGACAAGGTCGAGCCGGCTCGCGACGACACCAGCTCCCGTTCTTCCAATCGACGGAAGGCGTCACTCGCGTCGGGCCCTGACACGCCGGTCAGCTCGGTCACCGGGCCCGTCCAGAACACGCGTCCCACCACGGAGGCCGCCTGGAGCAGTCGCTTGTCCGCCGCATCCAACAGGTCGATGCGTGACGCGAGGACGGCTTGCACCGTGTCGGGGATGTCCACAGCTTCGATGCCCGAAGCTGCCCGCCAACGCTCGCCTTCTCGCTCGAGGAGACCACCGTCGATCAGCCGCCGGACGATCTCCTCGAGGAAGAACGGGTTGCCTTCTGCACGCTCGAGGATCCTTCGATGGACCGAGGAGGGGAGGTCGTCGACGCTCAGCAGCAACCGCACCAGTCGCTCGGCCTCATCGCTGGAAAGGGGGTCGAGGGCCAGCGAGGACATGTTCCTCCGTCCCCCGCCCCAGCTCGGTCGCGTCGCCGTGAGGTCCGGACGGGACGGGCACAGGAAGAGCGCCGGGCCCTCGACCTGTTCTGCCAGCTCGTCGAGCAGATCGAGGAAGACGGGGTCGGCCCAGTGGATGTCCTCGATGATCACGGTGACGGGACCGGAGACCGAGAGGGCCGTGAAGAACGAGCGCCACGCGGCGTGGAGCTCGTCACGAACCTCGCGTGGGTTCGCGTCGGTGAAGGACACCTCGGGATCCTCGAGCCCCACCGTGTAGGCGAGGGCGGCCGTCGATCGCCGGGGATCGGTCGCGACCTCCTGCGTCAGGAGATCGCGACCCGTCTTGCGGACCTTCTCGACAGCGAGCTCAGGCGGATCCGAGTCGAGGATCCCCGCGTAACCCTTCAGGATCTCGGCGAGCGGCCAATACGTGATCCCGTCGCCGTACGGGAGACACCGGCCGCGCAGGACGAGCGGGGGCGGCTCGGTCGCTTCGGCCCACTCCAGGAACTCGCCGGTCAGCCGCGACTTCCCGACCCCAGCGTCGCCGTAGAGCGTCACGAGATACGGCCGACGCTCGCCGACGATCCGCTCGTAGACGCTCCGCAACACCTCGAGCTCGGTGTCGCGCCCCACCATGGGCGCGGAGAGACCGGGTACCCCTCGCGATCCGATCCCCGTCTCATCGATCAAACGAAGGGCCCGCACGCGATCGCGCTTGCCCTTCAGCTCATGGAGCCCTCGATCTTCGAACGAGAAGCCCCGGACGGCGTCGGCGGTGCGCTGCGAGACGAAGATCGTTCCCGGGTCGGCGACGCCCTGGAGCCGGGCCGCCGCGTTCACCGCGTCGCCCGTCACCATCGCCTCGCCGGGCCCGGGACTCGTCGCCGCGAGGACGTCACCGGTGTTGACCCCGATGCGGATCTGAAGGGACACGTCGTGCGTGCGTTGGAGCTCGCCGTTCAGCTCGTCGAGCCGCCGCATCATGTGGAGCGACGCCCGGAGCGCGCGTTCAGGATCGTCCTCGTGCGCTGCCGGCACGCCGAAGGCCGCCATCACCGCGTCGCCGATGAATTTCTCGACCGTCCCGCCCTCCGCCTCGAGCTCCTCGCGCATCGCGTTCCCGTACGACTGCATCACCTCGCGGAACCGCTCCGGATCGAGCCGTTCGCCGAGCGCCGTCGATCCCGTGACGTCGGCGAACAGGACCGTCACGACCTTCCGTTCCTGGCCGAGGTTCGGCAGCGCGGTGGACGATCCGCACGAAGGACAGAAGCGGGCGTCCTCGGGGAGCGGGGAGCCGCAGGTGGCACACGCGGTCATCAGCGGGCTGCCGCATGCCGCGCAGAAGCGAGCACCGGCAGCGTTCTCGGACCCGCACGCGAGGCATGCCGCCACGGGCGGAGTCTATGGCGGTGCTCCGTCCGCTGCTCGCTACACTCGCGCGCATGCAGGTTCCGGAGAAGCCGTCGCTCGACGGCCTGGAAGCGAAGTGGGGGGAGTGGTGGGAGACCGCCGGCACCTACCGCTTCGACCGGTCGAGGACGCGCGACCAGATCTTCGCGATCGACACACCGCCACCCACCGTGAGCGGCACGCTGCACGTCGGTTCGGTGTGTTCGTACACACACACCGACCTGGTGGCGCGTTACCAGCGGATGCGTGGCAAGGAGGTCTTCTACCCGATCGGCTGGGACGACAATGGCCTGGCAACCGAGCGGCGGGTCCAGAATTACTTCGGGGTCCGGTGTGATCCGTCAATCCCGTACGACCCCAGCTTGGACATCGGCGCGCTCGAGCGACCGGATGACGCCGCGCCGATCGCGGTGAGCCGGCGGAACTTCATCGAGCTCTGCAGTCGGCTCACGTCCGAGGATGAGAAGGCGTTCGAGTCGCTGTTCCGCACGCTCGGCCTCTCGGTCGACTGGACCCACATCTACACGACGATCGGCGAGTTGTCGCGTCGCGTTTCGCAACGCGGGTTCCTGCGACTGGTGGCCAAGGGTGTCGCGTACACGACGGAGGCCCCCACCATGTGGGACGTCGACTTCAACACCGCCGTCGCGCAAGCGGAGATCGAGGATCGCGAGCAAGACGGCCTCTACCACCGGATCGCGTTCGATCGGGAGGACGGCGAGACGGTGGAGGTCGAGACCTCTCGGCCGGAGCTACTCCCGGCCTGCGTCGCCCCCGTGGCCCATCCGTCCGACGAACGGTACGCGTCGTTGATCGGTGCCACCGTGACGACGCCGCTGTTCAACGTGCCGGTGCCGATCGTTGCGCACGAACTCGCGGAGCCCGACAAGGGCACTGGCAGCACCATCGGTTCGCGCGCGTTCGGGACGCCCGGGTGGGAGTCGCGCGATCCCACGACGGCGGATGCGGTGATGAAGGAGCTCGAAGGGCTCACGGTCAAGAAGGCGCGGACGAAGATCGTCGAGATGCTCCGAGGTGCAGGCGGTCTCGTCGGCGAACCCGTGGCCGTTCGACATGCCGTCAAGTTCTACGAGAACGGTTCCCGACCCCTCGAGGTCGTCACGAGCCGCCAATGGTTCGTCCCGATCCTGCGGTTCCGCGATCAGCTCCTGCGCCGCGGCGAGGAACTCTCGTGGCATCCGCCGCACATGGGTGCGCGGTATCGGTCGTGGGTGGAGAACCTCAACCAGGACTGGTGCATCAGCCGTCAGCGATTCTTCGGGGTGCCGTTCCCGGTCTGGTACCGCTTGGACGATGACGGCCGTCCCGTCTTCGATGACCCCATCTACGCGGACGAGTCGACCTTGCCGATCGACCCTCAGGAGGCTGTTCCCCCCGGGTACACCGCCGACCAGCGCGGCGTTCCCGGCGGCTTCGTTGGCGATCCCGATGTGATGGACACCTGGGCGACCTCGTCCCTCACACCGCAGATCGCGGCGCGGTGGGAAGAGGACCCGGATCTGTTCGGGCGGTTGTTCCCGATGGACCTGCGCCCGCAAGCCCACGACATCATCCGGACCTGGCTCTTCTACACGGTCTTCCGTTCGGAGATCGAGCACGGGTCGTTGCCGTGGACGAACGCGGCGATCAGCGGATTCGTGCTCGATCCGGACCGCAAGAAGATGTCGAAGTCCAAAGGCAACGTGGTCGTGCCGACCGAGGTCTTCGAGCGGCACTCCGCCGGCGCGGTCCGGTACTGGGCAGGCCGGGCCCGGCTCGGGATCGATGCCGCCTTCGACGAGAAGCAGATGAAGGACGGTCGCCGCTTGGCGATCAAGGTGCTGAACGCGTCGAAGTTCACGCTGGGCATCGAGGCTGCGGGCACGACGGTCACCGACCCCCTCGACCTCGCGATGCTCGCGGCCCTCCGGCGGTCGGTCGATGTCGCGACCGAGGCGTTTGACGGGTACGAGCACGCGAAGGCGCTCGAGGTGACCGAACGGTTCTTCTGGGGGTTCACCGAC
>VAYF01000372.1 GCA_005883885.1 Actinomycetota bacterium
AACCTGTTCGGCGACATCCTCACCGACCTTGCCGGTGCGGTGTCCGGGGGCATCGGGCGTGCGGCCTCGGCCAACCTCAACCCGGCTCGCACCGGGCCCTCGCTGTTCGAGCCGGTGCACGGCTCCGCTCCCGACATCGCCGGCACGGGCAGGGCCAACCCGCTGGCCGCGATCATCTCCGCGGCGATGATGCTCGATCACCTCGGCGAGTCCGACGCCGCCGCCCGTATCACCAAGGCCTGTGCCGACGCCGGTGACGTCGCCGGCGCGACCACCCAGATCGGCGACGCCGTCGCCGCCCGCGTCTAAGAGAAAGAAGAAACAGCGATGCCCCTGCAGAAGGTCGACAAGATCTGGATGGACGGCGAGCTCGTCGACTGGGACGACGCCAAGATCCACATCCTCACCCACACGCTGCACTACGGGAGCGGCGTGTTCGAGGGCATCCGCGCGTACGCCACGTCGCAGGGAGCGGCGGTGTTCCGGCTCACCGAGCACGTCGAGCGCCTGTTCAACAGCGCCAAGGTGTTCCTGATCGACATCCCCTACACGCAGGCGCAGCTGGTCGACGCGGTCAAGGCCACGGTCCGGGCCAACGGCCTCGACGAGTGCTACATCCGCCCGATCGTCTATCTCGGCTACGGCGAGATGGGGCTCAACCCGCTGCCGTGCCCGGTCAACGTGTCGATCGCGGTGTGGCCGTGGGGCACCTACCTGGGCGACGAGGGCGTGAAGCACGGCGTGCGCGTGAAGATCAGCACCTGGCAGCGCCACGACCCCAACGCGGTGCCGCCCGCGGCCAAGGGCACGGGCATGTACATCAACTCCTCGATGGCCAAGGTCGAGGCGTTGAAAGCGGGTTACGACGAGGCCGTGCTCCTGTCGCCGCAGGGATTCGTCAGCGAGTGCTCCGGCGAGAACGTGTTCGTGGTGAAACGCGGCAAGCTGTTCACGCCGCCCACCAGCGCGGGCGCCCTCGAAGGCATCACGCGCGACTCGGTGATCACGATCGCGCGCGACCTGGGCTACGAGGTCGCGGAGGCCAACCTGCTCCGGAGCGACCTCTACACCGTCGAGGAGGCGTTCCTCACCGGCACTGCCGCCGAGGTCGTTCCCAT
>VAYF01000116.1 GCA_005883885.1 Actinomycetota bacterium
CGATCATCTGGTTCGGGCTCTGGATCGGATTGCGCGTCGAGAAGTACCCCTACGGGCTGCTGACGATGATCGTGTCGCTCGAGGCGATCTTCCTGTCGACGTTCGTGATGATCAGCCAGAACCGGGCGGACGAGAAGCGTCAGGTGCTGGCGGACAACCAATGGAAGATCGTCCAGTACGAACAAGCCCAGAACGATCAGCTGATCGAGCTGTCGAAACAGATCCTCGAGCTGACGAAGGCGATCCACTCCGTCGCGACGACCCTGCAGGGTGATGGTCAGTCGGGATCGTAGGCGAGGTTCGGCCGGAGCCACCGCTCGGCTGCGGTTACGCTCTCACCGAGCCGGCGGGCGTAGTCCTCGACCTGGTCCTTCCCGATCCGGCCGACGTTGAAGTAGCGGGCGGCCGGGTGCGCCAGGTAGATGCCCGAGACGCTCGCGGCCGGGAGCATCGCGCAGTGCTCGGTCAGCTCCATGCCGATCTCCCGGGCGCCGAGCAGGTCGAAGAGCCGCCGTTTGAGCACGTGGTCCGGACAGGCGGGGTAGCCGAACGCCGGTCTGATCCCGCGGTAGCGCTCGGCGATCAGGTCTTCGTTCGTGAGCTGCTCATCGGGGGCATACCAGTCCCGCCGGACCTTCGCATGGAGCCACTCGGCGCATGCCTCCGCGAGACGGTCGGCGAGCGCCTTGACCATGATCGCTCGGTAGTCATCGTGCTCGGCCTCGTAGCGCTTCACGAGCTCGTCGGCACCGAGTCCCGCGGTGACGGCGAATGCGCCCACGTGGTCCGGCAGCGCGCTCTCCACGGGGGCGACGTAGTCCGCGAGGGAGCGGTTCGGGTCGCCCTCCCCTCGCTGGGCCTGCTGGCGGAGCATCGGCAGCGTCACCCCACTCGCCAGCACGATGTCGTCTCCCTCGCTGTTGGCGCGCCAGAAACCGTACGCGGCGCGCGCCTGGAGACTCCCGGCAGCGACGATCTCGTCGAGGAGCTCGTTCGCGTCTGCGAACAGCTCGCGAGCCTGCGGTCCGAAGTTCGTGTGGTCGAGGATCTGCGGATAAGAGCCCTTCAGCTCCCACGCGGCGAAGAAGAACGTCCAGTCGATGACCGGGCGGAGCTCCTCGAGCGCGGGCTCCAGCGTGCGCGTGCCCGTGAAGGGCGGCGGCGAGACGTCGTCGGCGCTCCACGTGATCGGCGTCTTGTGCTGGAGCGCGATGCGATAGGGGAGCAACGGGGTCTTCTCTCGCTCCTCGTGCTGAGCTCGGAGCTTCGCCTGGAGCTCGCGGTTCCCCTCGTCGAGGGTGATCTTGCGGTCGGCGTCGAGCAGCGACGAGACCACCCCGACCACGCGGGAGGCGTCGATGACGTGGACCACGGGATGGGAGTACGAGGGCGCGATGCGGACCGCGGTGTGCTGGCGCGACGTGGTCGCACCGCCGATCAACAGCGGGAGATCGATCCCGCGCCGCTCCATCTCCTTCGCGACGTGGACCATCTCGTCGAGGGACGGGGTGATCAGTCCCGAGCACCCGACGATGTCGCAGCCTTCCTCAAGGGCAGTGTCAAGTAGGACATCGGCGGGGACCATGACGCCGAGATCGATGACCTCGTAGTTGTTGCAGCCCAAGACGACTCCCACGATGTTCTTCCCGATGTCGTGCACGTCGCCCTTGACGGTGCACAGGATCACCTTGCCCTGCGCGCGCGCCGTCCCGCCCGAGGCGACCAACACGCGCTTCTCCTCCTCCATGAACGGCTCCAGGTAGGCGACCGCCTTCTTCATCGCGCGCGCGCTCTTGACCACCTGCGGGAGGAACATCTTCCCCGAGCCGAACAGATCGCCGACGATCTGCATCCCATCCATCAGCGGTCCCTCGATCACGTCGAGCGGCCGCTCGTACTGCTGTCGTGCCTCTTCGGTGTCTTCTTCGATCCACCGGTCGATCCCGTGAACGAGCGCGTACGAGAGCCGCTCCTTAACCTCCGCGTCGCGCCATGTGAGGTCCTCTTCCTTCGCGATCGCGCTGCCGTGGACGCCCTCGGCGAACGTGACGAGCCGCTCGGTCGCGTCGGGCCGGCGGTTGAAGATCACGTCCTCGGCGTGTTCCAGCAGATCGGGAGGGATGTCCTGGTAGACGTCGAGTTGGCCCGCGTTCACGATCGCCATGTCGAGCCCCGCGGCGATCGCGTGATACAGGAAGGCCGAATGCATCGCACGACGAACGGGCTCGTTGCCGCGGAACGAGAACGAGAGGTTCGAAACGCCACCGCTCACCTTCACGCCGGGGCAACGTCGCTTGATCTCTCGGGTCGCCTCGATGAACGCCTTGGCGAACTCGTTGTGCTCCTCGATGCCGGTCGCGACCGCGAGGATGTTCGGGTCGATGATGATCTCGCTCGGGTCGAACCCGGCTCGCTCGACGAGCAGACGGTAGGAGCGCTCGGCGATGTCGACCTTGCGTTCGACGGTGTCGGCCTGGCCCCGCTCGTCGAAGCACATCACGACGACGGATGCTCCGAATCGGCGGACCTTCGCCGCCTTGGCGAGGAAGTCGTCCTCTCCTTCCTTCAGGCTGATCGAGTTGACGACCGCCTTGCCTTGCACGCATTTCAAGCCGGCCTCGATCACGTCCCACTTGGAGGAGTCGACCATGATCGGGACCTTGGCGATCTCCGGCTCCGTCGCGACGAGGTTGAGGAACCTGGTCATCGCCTGCGCGCCGTCGATCAGGTCCGTGTCCATGTTCACGTCGATCAGGTTGGCGCCGTTCTCCACTTGATCGCGCGCGACGTCGACCGCTGCCTGGAAGTCGCCGGACTCGATCAGGCGGGCGAACCGCTTGGAGCCGGTGATATTGGTCCGTTCGCCGACCATCACGAAGCCGGTCTCGGGCGTGATCCGGAAGGGCTCGAGCCCCGAGAAGGACGTGAAGCCTTCGCTCGAGGGGAGCGACCGGGGCCGAGCGTCGGCGACGGCCGCCTTGATCGCGCGGATGTGGTCCGGCGTCGTCCCGCAGCAGCCGCCGACGAGGTTGACGAGCCCGGCAGCCGCGAACTCCCCCAGCAGGGAACTGGTGATCTCGGGGGTCTCGTCGAACCCGCCGAAGGCGTTGGGGAGACCGGCGTTCGGATAGCTGGCGACCGGGACGGTCGCGACCCGGGCGAGGGCCTCGACCGACGGACGCATCTCCCGGGCGCCAAGGGAGCAGTTGACCCCCACGATCACGGGGTCCGCGTGCGCGACCGAGAGCCAGAAGGCCTCGACCGTCTGGCCGGACAGCGTCCGACCGCTGCGGTCGACGATCGTGACCGAGATCCAACGTGGGAGGTCGGGGGCGACGTCGATCGATGCGGCGATGGCCGCCTTTGCGTTGAGGGTGTCGAAGATGGTCTCGATCAGCAGCAGGTCGACGCCACCGTCACGCAGGGCCTCGATCTGCTCGGCGTAGGCCTCGTAGACCTGGTCGAAGTCGACCGTCCGGAACGACGGGTCGTCCACCTTCGGTGACAGGGACAGGGTGACGTTGAGCGGGCCGAGTGACCCGGCGACGAGGCCGCCGTGTCGATCGGCCGACTCGCGAGCCAAACGGGCGCCCTCCAGGTTCATGTCCCGGACGGCGTCCTGTAGCCCGTAGTCGGCCTGGCCGATCGAGGTCGCCGTGAACGTGTTCGTCGTGGTGATGTCCGCCCCGGCCTCGAAGTACGCGTCGTGGATCGAGGTGACGATGTCGGGACGGCTCAGGTTCAGCAGGTCCGGATCCCCCTTGACGTCGCGGGCATGCTCCCGGAACCGCTCGCCGCGGAAGTCGCTCTCCTCCAGGCCCCGGCCCTGCAGCAGGACACCCCAGGCCCCGTCGAGGATCACGATCCTCTCGGCCAGTGCGGTCTGCAGTCGTTCGCGTACATCCATGGGTGAACAAAGAGTAGCGGCAGCGACCTGCGAAGACCGTTGCTGGTGCCCCGGACCGGATACCCGCTAGGCTCGGTGGGTGACCCAGAGCCTCCCCGAGATGGTGATGCGCGATACCGAGGGGCCGTCGGCCATCCGCCAACCCGAGGTGCGGGCATCTCGCACGAAGCGGGAGACCGCGGTCGCCCTCGCAGGCGTCCCGCTGTTCGCGGATCTCCCCAAGAAACATCTCCGGTGGCTCGCGCGCGAGGCCGACGAACTCGCCTTCGACCCGGGCCAGGAGGTCGTGCGGGAGGGATCGCTCGGAGAGACGCTCTTCGTGGTCATGGAAGGCAGAGCCAAGGTCACCCGGAACGGTCGGCGGGTCGGAGAGGTCCTTCCCGGCGACTTCTTCGGCGAGCTGTCGACGATCGACGGCGGCCCACGCACGGCCTCGATCACGGCCGTCACGCCCGTCCGGGTCGTGCGACTGTTCCGGCGGACGCTCCGGAAGCTGCTCGAGGACGAACCCCAGCTGACGGTGAAGATCCTCGACGGGATCGTTCGACGGATCCGCCAGGTGGAGCGTCGATCCGGCTAGCGCATCCCGCTCGCCTGGATGATGGCCTCGAGCTCGGCGAGCGTGCTTTCGTCCAGCTCCAGATCCCCCGCCGCCGCGTTGGACCGCGTGTGCTCAGCGTCGCGGCTCCCTGCGATGGCGCTCGTCACGCCGGGTTGACACCAGTTCCACGAAAGCGCCAGTTGCGGCACGCTCACCCCGAGCCGTTCGGCGACGGGTCGCATCCCGTCCACGAGGGCGAACGCCAGGTCCAGGTGAGCACCGGACGTGAGCCCGTCGGAGGCACGCCAGTCGCCGATCTCCTCGGCCTCCTCCCGGCGGAGCGCCCCCGTGAGGAGTCCGGCGCCGAGCGGTGAATAGCTGAGGACGCCCACGCCGACCTCGCCGCACCAACGGATCAGCTCGCGATCGTCGAGGCGGACGAGGGAGAACTCCTGCTGCAGCGAATCGACGTGCCGATCCGCGCGGCACCGATCGATGAGCGCCCGATCGAAGTTCGACACCCCGATCCAGCGAACCTTGCCGGAATCGACGAGCCCGCCCATCGCTCCCCAGGTGTCTTCCACCGGGACGCCGGTCTGATCCGGCCAATGGAGTTGGTAGAGGTCGATCACGTCGATCCCGAGCCGGCCGAGGGAGGCATCGCAGGCTGCCCGGACCTGCTCGGGCCGGAACCCCGTCCCCTCGGGAGCCGGGGCCACCTTCGTCGCCAGGAGGACCGCGTCGCGTCGTCCGGCGAGGGCCCTCCCGACCAGCGTCTCCGACACGCCATCGCCGTAGACCTCAGCGGTGTCGACCCAGTTCATCCCCGCGTCGATCCCAGCAACGATCGCATCGATCACCTCGGACTCCGACCGGTTCGGACCCCAGTCGTCGCCGCCGGCCTCCCAGGCGCCGAAGCCGATCACCGAAAGCTCGGGACCCTTGGCCCCCGATCGCTGTGTGCGCATGCCACATACAAACACAACGCGCTTCCCGGTCGCTGTCGACGTGGCGCGCTACGCTGGATGTCGAGCGCAACCCCGTCCGCACGCAGAAGGAGCGTATGGCCTCCCGGCCAACCGGTTCGATGAGCAAGACCGTCGAGGAACGCGACCACGTCGTCATCCGGTTCGCGGGTGACTCCGGAGACGGGATGCAATTGACCGGTGACCGGTTCACGAATGCCACTGCGATCCTCGGGAACGACCTGGCGACGCTCCCAGACTTCCCGGCGGAGATCCGGGCCCCGGCCGGCACGGTGCACGGGGTGTCCGCCTTCCAGATCCAGTTCGCGAACAACGACGTCACGACCCCCGGCGACCATGCGGACGTCCTGGTGGCCATGAACCCGGCGGCGCTCCGAGCCGACCTGGACAAGGTGGCGCGGGGCGGCACCATCATCATCAACGAGGACTCGTTCACCCAGCGGAACCTGGAGAAGGCGGGGTACGCCTCGGACCCGGCGACCGACGGCACCTTGGACGGGTATCAGATCTACCCGGTCCCGATGACGTCGATCACCGTTCGCGCCGTCGAGAGCCTCGGTGTGGGCAAGAAGGAGGCCGAGCGGTCGAAGAACATGTTCGCCCTCGGCCTCGTCTCCTGGATGTACGGACGCCCGGTCGACGTCACGCTCCGGTGGCTGGAGAAGAAGTTCGGTGGCAAGCCGGAGATCTACGAGGCGAACGTGGCATCGTTCAACGCCGGCTACAACTTCGGCGAGACGACCGAGCTCTTCGCGCACCAGATCCATGTCGCGGCGGCGCCGGTGACCGAAGGGATCTACCGGAACGTCGCCGGGTCCCAAGCGCTCGCGTGGGGACTGATCGCGGCCTCGGTCCGCAGCGGCGTGCCGTTGTTCTACGCCAGCTACCCCATCACCCCCGCATCCGACCTCCTGCACGA
This sequence comes from Actinomycetota bacterium, assembly GCA_005883885.1. GTDB lineage: Bacteria > Actinomycetota > UBA4738 > UBA4738 > HRBIN12 > AC-51. The sequence continues at coordinate 6,354 of VAYF01000116.1, forward strand.
GCTGTCGAAGCACAAGAACTTCGGCGTGGTGACGATCCAGGCGGAGGACGAGATCGCCGCGGCCAACATGGCGCTCGGGGCGGCATTCACCGGTCACCTGGGGGTCACGGGCACCAGCGGACCCGGGATCGACCTGAAGGCGGAGACGATCGGCCTCGCCGTCATCACGGAACTGCCCATGATCCTGGTCGACGTGATGCGCGCCGGCCCTTCCACCGGGATGCCGACCAAGAACGAACAAGGGGACCTCTTGCACGCGATGTTCGGTCGCCACGGGGAATCGCCGATCCCGATCGTTGCCCCGTCGTCGCCGGCCGATTGCTTCTCGGTGGCCCTGGAGGCGGCGCGGGTCGCGATCCGCTACCGGACCCCGGTCATCCTGCTCTCGGACAGCTTCCTGCAGAACTCGTCCGAACCCTGGCTGCTTCCCGATGTCGACGCGCTGCCGACCATCGACCCCAGGTTCGCGACGCCGAACGGCTCGGACTTCCTCCCGTACGCGCGCGACGAGCGACTCGCCCGCCCCTGGGCGATCCCGGGGACCCCAGGCCTGGAGCATCGGATCGGGGGCCTCGAGCGCGAGGACCGAACGGGCGACATCAGCTACGAGGCCGAGAACCACGAGCGGATGACCCAGATCCGCCGGGAGAAGGTCGACGGGATCGCGGCCGATATCCCACCCCTCGAGGTCGACGATCCGACCGGCGACGCCGAGCTGTTGGTGCTCGGCTGGGGGTCGACGGCCGGGACGATCCGCGCCGCGGTCCAGCGTGTCCGTGGAGCGGGCGAACGGGTGGCCACGGCACACCTGCGGTGGCTCAACCCCATGCCGACGAACACGGGCGAGGTCGTGACGAAGTACCGGCGGGTCTTGATCCCGGAGCTCAACTCGGGACAGCTCACGATGTTGATCCGGGCCCGGTTCCTTGCCGATGCGAAGACGTTCTCGAAGGTCCAGGGGCTCCCGATCTGGGCCGATGAGCTAGAGGATGCGATCGTGAGGATGTTGCATGGCTGAGGAGAACGGTGACGTCAGCGGTGTCGCCACGCTGACGAAGAAGGACTTCACGTCCGACCAGGAACCGCGATGGTGTCCGGGGTGCGGCGATTACGCGATCCTCGCGGCCGTTCAGGGATTCATGCCGGAGCTCGGCATCGAGCCCCACAACACGGTGTTCATCTCGGGGATCGGCTGCAGCGGTCGGTTCACGTACTACATGGACACCTACGGCTTCCACGGGATCCACGGCCGGGCACCCGCGATCGCGACAGGTGTCGCGACGGCCAACCCGGACCTGCATGTCTGGGTCGTCACCGGGGACGGCGACGCGTTGTCGATCGGCGGGAACCACCTGATCCACGCGCTGCGACGGAACGTCAACATCAAGATCCTGATGTTCAACAACCAGATCTACGGGCTCACGAAGGGCCAGTACTCGCCGACCTCCGAAGAGGGGAAGGTGACGAAGTCGACACCGTTCGGCTCGGTCGACCATCCCTTCAACCCGGTCGCGTTGGCGCTGGGTGCCGAGGCGACGTTCGTCGCTCGAACGGTCGACAACGATCGGAAGCATCTGACGGATGTGCTGCGACAGGCGACGGAGCACCCCGGGTCGGCCTTCGTCGAGATCTACCAGAACTGCAACGTGTTCAACGACGGCGCGTTCGACCTGATCCGGGACAAGCAGCAAGGGTTGCACAACCAGATCCGGCTGGTGGACGGGGAGCCAATCGTGTTCGACGAGGGAACGCGCTGCCTCGCCTTCGCGCTGGCGCACCTCTCGCACGGCCCGACCGAACCGACCTGCATCGGTGTGTTCCACGAAGAGGATCGATCCACCTACGGCGAGGCGGTCCGTTCACAGCTAGAGCGCGCGGTCGAACGACTGGGCCCCGGCGATCTGAAGACGCTGCTCCACGGCGGGGACACCTGGACCGTCGGTTGAACGGCGCGGTTCAGCGACGGCGGCCGAGCCAGTAGGCGAGGCCGGCGCCCCCGCAGACGCCGAGGATCAGCCCGAGAGCCAGTCCGGCCGAGCTGTCGCCTCCGCCCGAGCCGATCGCGGCGCCCAGCGCCGCGCCGAGCACCAGCCAGACGGGCGTCGGCAGCAGTGACCCGCTCCGGCCCTCGCTCATCGGCAATCGCTCATCCGATGAGCTCGTCGGGAGGGCGGAACCGCGCCAGGGCGTCGGTGGAGATCCGCTCGACCCGTTGCAGCCGTCGCACGAGGTCGGGGAGCGTCTGGAGGAACCGATCGACGTCATCCTCCGTCGTCGTCGGGCCGACGCTCACCCGGAACCCCCCCATGCCGGGGAGCCCGATCTGTTCGAGGACGGGCGAGGGATCCTCCGGACGGCCGCTGCGGGGCGAGCCGGCGCCGACGTGGAAGCCGCGGTCGTCCAGGGCCATCGCCAACGTCGCCGGGTCCAGCCCGTCGACCACGAACGCGACCAGGTGCGGCGCCCGGTGCGTCGGGTGACCGAGCACCGTTGCTCCCGGAACCTCGGAGCCGATCCGTTCACGGATCGTTGCGGTGAGCGGCCACTGTCGGGCCGCCTCGTCGGCCATCGTCCCCGTTGCTGCCTCGAGCGCGGCAGCCATGCCGACGATGCCCGCCGTGTTCTCCATCCCCGAGCGCCGCTTCCGCTCCCGGTCATCGCCGCACGGGTAGGGAGAGATCCCGACACCGCGTCGCACGTAGAGCGCGCCGACACCCGGCGGACCACCGAACTTGTGCCCGGAGAGGGAGAGGAGATCGACACCCAGCGACGCCACGTCGACAGGCAGCCGGCCCACCGTCTGGCACGCGTCCGTGTGGAGGCTGACGCCGGCTTCCTTGGCGAGCCGGGCCGCCTCGGCCACCTGCTGCAACGTCCCGAGCTCGTGGTTGGCGTGCTGCAGGCTCGCCAGGAGGGTGCCGGGGCGGCGGACCTCGACCGCGAAGCGGTCGAGGTCCGCCCGCCCCGTCCGGTCCGTCGGGATCACCGCGATCTCGAACCCATCGGCGTCGAGCACGCTGCAGATCCCCCCCACGGCGGGGTGTTCGACGGCGCTCACGACGATCCGGTTGCCCAGCTCGCGCCGCGCTCGTGCGGCCCCCCCGATCGCGAGGGCGACCGACTCGGTGCCGCCCGACGTGAAGACGATCTCATCGGCCTGCGCTCCCACTTCCCGACCGATCGTCACCCGTGCGTCGTCGATGATCGCGCGAGCCGCGCGGGCCGGTCCGTGGATCGTCAGGGGGTCGCCGAATGCGCCGAGGGCCTCGACCACCGCAGCTCGAGCCTCCGGGCGCAGCGGCGTCGCCGATGCGGCGTCCAGGTAGACCTCCGCGTCTGTCACGGACAGAGCGTAGCCCTCGCGCCACCGGGTCCTAGGGTGTCGCGGGGTCCCGTCCCTGGAGGTAGAGGGACCAGTAGGCGATGCCGGCGATGATCCCTCCGGCGATCGGCCCGGCGATCCACACCCACCAATCGGTCCACGTCCCCGTCGCCACCGCCGGTCCGAACCAGCGAGCGGGGTTCATGGCCGCGCCCGTGAGCGGTCCGACGGCGAGGACGTCGATCGTGATCACGAGCCCGATCGTGAACCCCGCGGTCTTCGCGAACGGCCCTCGATCGTCGATCACGGTCGCGAAGACGGCCCACACGAGGAAGAAGGTCGCGACCGCCTCGACCAAGATCGCCTTCCCGAGCATGTACCCCGACAGCACGCTCGGCGTGCCGCCGTTCACCGAGTCGAACGCCGGCGAGGGAGAGAAGTACTTCAGCAGGAAGGCGGCCGCGACCGCGCCGGCGACCTGCGCCACGATGTACACGGCGCTCCGCACGGTCGGCATCTTGCCGGTCACCCACAGGGCCGCTTGGATCGCGGGGTTGAAGACCGCACCCGAGATATGGACCATCAAGGACACCATGATGGCGATCGTCAGACCGTGGGCGAGCGCGATCGCCAGCTGATCGGTGTTGCCGGTAGCGATGATCGTCCCCGCCCCGAAGAAGATGAGCGCGAACGTCCCGACGAATTCAGCGACAGCTGCCTTGCCGATGTCCTCCATGCGCCCTCCCCGGGCCGCGTGCGCGGGCTCGGCCGAACCGTAGCGGAGGGTCCTGTGCGCGGCAAAGCGCCTGGAGGGCCCATGGTAGCCTCCCGAACCGTGGACGTGCTGCTCGTGTCACCGGACCCTCGCTCACGGGAGCTGACCGCGCTCACGGTGCGCAGCATCGAACGACGACTCGGAGAAGCGCTGCGTTTCCGCGCCGCGGGCAACGGTGACCTGGGGATCAAGGCGGCCCTCCGCGAACGTCCGCAGGTGATCGTCGCCGACGAGATCGCCTCGCGCGCGGGCGCCTTCGCGCTGGCCAAGACGGTGCGTGATGACCGGGATCCGTTCACGGGGGTGATCGTGATCCTGCTCGAGCGTTCGCAGGATGCATGGCTCGCCCGGTGGTCGGGAGCCGACGCCTGGTTCGTGAAGCCTCCGGACCCGTTCGAGGTCGCTGATCGGTTGTGGGAACTGCTCGAGCACAGGGGCATGCTGCCCCAGGAGGAACGGGTGTGAGGATCAAGGGAACGTGCAAGCGCTGTGGACGAGAGTTCTTCGCGGATCAGGTCATCGCGAGTGGTGGACGGTGCCCCTGGGATGGACAGCCGTTCACCGCCGATTACGCGCTGGTGTTGGTCGATGCGCTCAAGGCGGCGCAAGTGTTCGGAACCAGGTTGGAGCGAGCGCTCGAGGAGATCGCCGATATCCATCCGGCGTTCACGCTGGACCGCGACTCCGTGCTCGGCGCGCTCGACCGGAGCGTCGCTTCGCTGGAGCAGAACCTGGTTCGGCAGGGCTGATCAGGAGGCAGGATGGGCTTCAACGCGATGCAGCCGGGGAGGGTCAAGCGAGGCGATCTTGTGTTCCTGATCGTCGCGCTGATCGTGATCGGCGCGATGGTGGAGAGGGCGTTCTTCGGTTCGTGACGGAAGATCCCGGCCTCGGATCGCAGCCGTGCTGCTATCTCACGACGACGGGTCGCGTCACGGGTCGGTCGCGTGCTCGAGATCGGGGACGTGAAGCGCTTGACGCAGGCGAGGGTGGTGCAGGCCGGCACGGATGAGGATGGGCTCGCCCGGCGGCTGCTGCTCGAGAAGTACGGCGGACCCGGCGAGAACCTCACGGGTTGGTCGCGCACGTCCTTGCCGGTCGCGATCGCGTGGCGTCCGGCCGCGTAGCCGGCGTGGTCATGCCGTTCAGGTTTCGTCGAAGCCGATCGAGAACATCCGTTCCAGGTCGTGTTTGGAGTACACCTGGAACGCGATCAAGGATTCGGTGCGCTCGACGCCCTCGATCCTTGCGATCCCGCCGGGTATGACCTTCGCCAGGTCGTCGTGCCCGGGCACCCGAACGATGGCGACGAGATCGAACTCGCCGGCGACCGAGTAGACCTCGGAGACGCCGTCCACATCGGCGATCGCCTCCGCCGCCCCCGCGATCTCGTCGACGTCACACTGGATCAGGACAACCGCATGGACGCTCACGGCACGGCCTCCTCACGGGCGTTCGAGGATGACGGCGAGCCCCTGCCCGCCGCTGATGCAGAGGGTCGCGAGCCCGAGAGACTTCCCCATCGTCCGGAGCTCGTACGCGAGTGCAAGGATGATCCGCGCGCCGCTCATGCCGATCGGGTGACCCAGGCTGATGCCCCCGCCGTTCGGGTTGAGACGATCGCGATCGAACTTGAGCTCGCGTTCACACGCGATGACCTGCGCCGCGAACGCCTCGTTCATCTCGATCAGATCGAAGTCGGTG
>VAYF01000373.1:0-1753 GCA_005883885.1 Actinomycetota bacterium
AGACCTGCTGACGGTCGAGCGGCCCCCGCTCCACGTGTGTCTCGGCGGGCACGCGCTCATGGTAGCGGGCGTCACACCTTGCGCGCTTGTGACTATTGGGGCGAAACGGCCGTCCGGAGGCGGTCGACGAGGCCGGCGCCGGCGAGGTCGGCGGCCACCCGCACCGCGCTCACGATCGCCCGGGCGCCGGAGGACCCGTGGCTGATCACGCACACGCCGTCGACGCCCAGCAGCATCGCCCCGCCGGTGCCGTCAGGGTCGAGCTCGGCTGCCAGGGGGAGCAGGAGCTCGATCCCCTCGGGTGGGAGGGCCGCGAGCACGGCGCCCACGAGGAAGCGCAGGCCGCCCTCCAGCGTCTTGAGGGCCACGTTGCCGGTGAAGCCGTCGGTGACCACCACGTCGACGGCGTCGCTCATGATGTCGCGGCCCTCGACGTTGCCCACGAACCGGCGTCCGGCGCCTGCCGCCAGCAGGGCGTGCGTCTCCTTCACGAGCGTGGTGCCCTTCGAGTGGCGCCCGCGTCGAGCAGGACGGTGGGCCCGGCCCCCGGGACCGGGATGGGCGTGGCGATCGCCGGGCGTTGCACGCCCTTCAGCCGGCCCATGCGCAGCAGGGCCGCCGCCATCGCCGCTCCCGTGTTGCCGGCACTGACCATGGCCGAGGCCCGCCCGTCGCGCACCGCCTCGGCCGCTCGAACCAGCGACGAGTCCTTCTTGCGCCGCACGCCCTGGGCCGGGTCCTCGGCCATGCCGATGACCTCGCTCGCCGGAATGACCTCCAGCCCGCCGGCGTCGCCGATGGCCTCCGGCTGCCCCACCAGCACCACCGGCACCCCGAGCTCGTCAGCCGCCTGCCGGGCCCCGGCCACGATCTCCCCCGGCGCCCGGTCCCCGCCCATGGCGTCGACCGCGATCGGCTTCAAACCCTCGGCGACTTTTGTAACGGTGGTGGCGCTCGGCGGTGGTCCCACGTGAAAAAGTCGAGGAGGTTGGGGTGACTACTCGACGTCGATGGCCTGCCGGCCCGCGTACCAGCCGCAGTTGGGGCACACGACATGAGGCGACTTGGCGGCATCGCAACGGGGGCAGATGCTGCGGGCGGGCTCGCCGAGGCGCCAGGCGGACGCCCGCCGGCTCCGGCTCTTGGCCTTCGACGTCTTCTTCTTGGGGACGGCCACGTCGGCTCCTGCTCTAGTCGGGGCGGAGGGCGTCGAGCGCCGCCCACCGCGGGTCGCGATTCTCGGGGACGCAACGGCACGACCCCTCGTTCAGGTCGGCCCCGCACGTGGCGCAGAGCCCCCGGCAGTCGTCACGGCACAGCGGCGCCTGCGGGAGCTCGAGCAGCACGGCCTCGCGCGCCAGTGGCTCGAGGTCGACCTGGTCGTGGACGAGAGGGTAGCTCTCCCCCTCGGTCGCCCGCTCCTCGAACAGCTCCGCCACCGCGGCACGGGCGTCGCCCGCCACAGGCTTCAGGCAGCGCCGGCACGGCCCCGTCCACGGCGCGGCCACGGTGCCCGTGGCGAGGATCCCCTCCTTCACCGACTCCAGCATCACCTCGACGACCACGCCGGCGCCCGCGGGCACCGCGCTCCCGGTCAGCGCCAGGCCGTCGAGGACGGCCTCGATGTGCTCGGCCCGCCGGGCGGCCGGCCGGTTGCGGATGTCGGCGACGTCGACGACGAGGGCGCGCACGGGGCCACGCTCAGGGCCGGTTGAGCTGGTCCTGGTCGAAGAACGCCTCCTCGGGTGTCTCC
>VAYF01000373.1:1797-2282 GCA_005883885.1 Actinomycetota bacterium
GCAGTAGTCCTCCGCCTCCAACCGCAGGCGCCGCGCCTCCTCACGCGCGTCCTCGACGGTGCGGTGAGCGGTGTGCTGCGCCTCCCGCACGATCTCGGTGCGCTGCACCATGCGCTCGGCCCGGACGCGCGCCGCCTCGAGGATGTCGTCGCCCTCCCGCTGGACCTTGGCGAGGAACTCGTCGCGCTCCTTGAGCAGCCACCGCGCCTGACGCAGCTCCTCGGGCAGGCGCTCGATCGTCTCCTCGAGCAGGCCGACGACCTCGTCCTTGTTCACCATCACCGACGCCGACAGCGGCATCGGCCGGGCGCCCGCGATGATCTCGTGCACGCGCTTGAGCAGCGTCTCGGTGTCGGGATGATTGCCGTGGGCCGAGGCCTCGCTCACCTTGCGAACTTCTCCTTCAGCCGCCGGGCGACCGGCTCGGGCACCATCGAGGACACGTCGCCGCCGAAGCGGGCGACCTCGCGCACCAGGCTCGACGA
>VAYF01000117.1 GCA_005883885.1 Actinomycetota bacterium
AAACGGTCGGCGATGAACGGGTACGCGAGGCCGGCGTAGCTCGAGCCACCGCCGACGCACCCGATCACGACGTGCGGATCGCTCTCACCGGCAAGCTTCATCTGCTCCTTCGCCTCGAGCCCGATCACGGTCTGGTGCAGCAGGACGTGGTTCAGCACCGAGCCGAGCGAGTACTTCACCGCGCCGTTCGACGTGGCCGCTACCTCCACCGCCTCGCTGATCGCGATACCGAGCGACCCGGTCGAGTCCGGATGCGCCTCGAGGATCGTCTTGCCGGCCCGCGTGGTGGGCGACGGCGACGGGATCACCTCGGCCCCGAAGGTCTCCATGAAGATCCGGCGGTACGGCTTCTGCTCGTACGAGGCCCTCACCATGAAGATCTGGCACCCGATCCCGAAGAACGAGCAGGCCATCGACAGGGCGGAGCCCCACTGTCCGGCTCCCGTCTCGCTCGCGATGCGCTTCGTGCCTGCCTCCTTGTTGTAGAAGGCCTGCGCGACCGCGGTGTTCGGCTTGTGCGAGCCGGCCGGCGAGACCCCTTCGTACTTGTAGTAGATCCGCGCCGGCGTCTGGAGCGCCTGCTCCAGGCGGATGGCCCGATGCAGCGGCGAGGGTCGCCAGAGCCGGTAGACGTCGAGGATGCCGCCCGGGATATCGATCCATTCGTCGGTCGCGACCTCCTGCATGATCAGCGCCTCGGGGAACAGCGGCGCCAGCAGATCCGGTGTCACGGGCTCCTTCGTCCCCGGATGCAGCGGCGGCAACGGTTGGATCCCTGCCTGGACGAGCGAGGGCATGATGTTGAACCAGGCCGTCGGCGAGCGATCCTGCGACAGGTCGAATCGGGTGGGCTCCAACATGCGCGACCTCCTGTGGGACGAGCGCCGAGCCTACCGCCCCGTCGGTCGGCGAGGGAAGCCGACCTAGCCGACCGGTTCGGCCGAGATCTCGACCCACCCGTCGACCTCGCGGGCGGTGAACACCGCCAGCGGATCGCGGGCCGGGCCCTCGAGGGGCTCGCCGGTCTCGGCGTCGAACACGCTCTCGCAGGCGGCGCAGAGGAGCCGATCCGAACGATCGTCGAACGTCCCGTCGGCGAGCGCGCACCCGTGGCCCGTGCACGTCTCGCTGAGCGCGAACAAGCGTCGCTCATCGTGCGTCACGACGACGCGGCCCGAGGGCACGTCGTAGGCGCGGAGCTCGCCCTCCGGGATCTCCGCGAGCGCGCCAACCCGAACGAACTCCGTCATCAGGCGCCCCGCAGCGCCGAGAAGACGCGCTGGACGACCGTGACGGTCCCCAGGACGGCGAGGAGCACCAGGACCGGCAGCATCGCGCCGGGGATCACCAGCCCGACGATCAGCGCCAACACGCGTTCGAGCCGCTGGAACAGCCCGTCGCTCAACAGGACCCCGGCCGCCTCGGCCTCCGCGCGGATGTGACTCACCACGAGGCTCACGACCAGCGTCACCAACGCGAGCGCCGCTTCGAAGCCTCTCCCATCGGCCGCCAGACGCCAGAACAGGCATGAGAACAGGATCATGTCGGACACGCGGTCGAGCACGGAATCCATGAAGGCGCCGGCCCGCTTGGCCTCGCCGCGGTGCCGGGCGACGGAACCGTCGAAGACGTCGCACGCACCCGCGAGGATCAGGACGCCTCCGGCCGCGAGCCACGCACCGGTCACGATCAGGACACCCGTGACGACGTTCAACGCGAGCGAGAGCAGGGTGAGCTGCCACGGCCGGACACCCGTCCAGATGAGGAACGCGAGGATCCCTCGGTACGGCCATGCGAAGACGCGCTGCATCGCGCCTCCGGCCGCACTCTCGTTCCTCCTCGGGGCCGGCATGTCGCGGACCCGAGGCGCTTCCCGGACCTGTTGCCCGCGATCTCGCCCGTGGACCGTCATGACCGGCTCAGCCGGAGATCGGCTCGAACGAGACGACCCGGTAGCGGAACGTTCCTCCCGGAGCCTCGTAAGAGACCTCGTCGCCCTCGGCTGCACCGATGAGGGCCGAGCCGAACGGTGACGAGGTCGTGACGGTTCGAGCTCCGGGCGCCTTCTCCTCGGCGTGCTCCGCCAGCAAGTAGGTCTCGTCCTCGTCCTCGAGGTCGAGCGGCTTCACGGTGACGAGCATCCCGGGACCGACCTCATCGGCCGCGGAGGGCGCCTCCACGATCTCGGGGTCTCGCAGCATCGCCTGGATGCTGCGGATGCGGGCTTCCATCAGCCCCTGCTCGTTCTTCGCGGCGTCGTACTCGGCGTTCTCACGGATGTCGCCGTGCTCGCGCGCGGCCTTGATCCGTTCCGCGATCACGTCCCGACCCGAGGTGGTGAGCTCCTCCAGCTCGGACCGGAGGCGGCCGTACGCGTCCAGGGTGAGCGTCGCCGTCGGCTCCTGGCCGGCGGGGCGGGGCGGGCGATTGCGCAGCTCGTCCGGGAGTTCGGCCATCCGCCAAAGTCTAGCCAGGAGCGTCTAGCCAGGTGCGAAGAGCGCCTGCTGCGGGGGCGCCCCAGCCCCCGACGGCAGCCAGACCAGGAACGACGCGCCGCCGCCCTCCCGCTCCTCGGCCCACGCCCGTCCTCCATGCAGCTCCGCGAACCGTGCCACGAGCGTCAGCCCGATCCCGGAGCCAGGAGCGTGCGTGGCGGCGTTCACGCCCCGTTCGAACGCGCCGAAGACCCGATCGCGGTCCTCGGGGAGGAGGCCGGGTCCGTCGTCCTCCACCGCGAGGATCGCGCCGCCGTTGCCGGGCTGGACCCGGACCCAGATGTGAGCGTCCGGGGGCGTGTGTCGCGCCGCGTTCACCAGAAGGTTCTCGACGATCCGCTCGACCTTCGGGACGTCGATCGCGACGGTCGTCGTGGTCGCATCGACCGACACGTCCCGGTCGGCGACCGCATCGGATTCGGCCACGACGTTGCGGACCACCTCGGCCAGGTCCACCATCGCCCGCTGCGGTTCGAGGAGCCCCTGCGAGAGCCGGTCCAGGTCCAACAGGTCGGTCACGAGCCGCAGCAGCTTGCGCGCGTTGCCGGCGATCCGGCGCACGAGGTCGCGCTGGACCTCCGGACCGAGCTCGACGTCCTCGCGCTCCAGCGTCAGCGCGCTCCCGAGAAGCGACGTGAGCGGCGTTCGCAGGTCATGCGAGACGGCCTGCAGGAAGGTGTTCTTCAGCTCGTCGAGCGAACGGAGCCGAGCCGAAGCCTCCCGCTCGATCTCGAGCGCGCGCGCGAGGTCCTCCTCCGCCTGCTTGAGGCTCGTGATGTCGAACATCACGCCCGACCAGAAGCGGGGGTCGCCGTTCTCGTCGCGCACGACCTCCGCTTGGTCCAGGACCCACACGACGCGAGCGTCTGCGCGAAGCATCCGGTACTCGATCGAGAACGGCTCCAGCGTCCGTTCGGTGCGTTCGTCCTCCGCGTTCACGCGCTCTCGATCGTCGGGATGCACCAGCTCGAACCACATCCGACGGGTCATGAAGTCGTCCGGCGTGATACCGAGCATCTGCTCGATACCCGGGCTCGTGTACAGCGGGACGTAATCCTCCCCGATCACGTTCACGTAGACGACGGCCGGGATCTGTTCGACGAGCGTGCGGTAGAGCTCCTCGGTCTCGCGTAGGCTCCGCTCCGTCTGTTGGCGGCGGATCGCGGCGCCGAGCGTACCCGCCGCTATCCGGAGGGCGTCGATCTCGGCGCTCGTCCACTCCCGCTCGTGTTCGCAGTCGTCGAACCCGATCGAGCCCCACCACTCCTTCCCGGCGAAGATCGGCATGTCGAGGAGCGAGACGATCCCCTGCGCCGCGAACTCGTCCCTCGTGGCCGGAGGGAGGGCGACGACGTTCACGCTCCACGGCTCGCCACGGCCGAGCGTGGCGCGCCATCGGTCCTGCGAGGGATCGAAGGCCTGATCGATCGTGTTGGGGTTCCCGATCTGCGGCTCCACCCCGGGCGCGCACCATTCGAAGCGATGGGTCGATCCGAGCTCGCCGCCGGGAAGGGTCACGTTCTCGAACACGTGCGCCCGCGAGACGGCGGCGCCCTCCCCCAGCCGCCGCAGGACCTCGTGGATCGCGTCCTCCCAGCGGTCGGCTTGCAGGAACAGCTGCGCCGCCGCGCCGATCGTCTGCAGGATCGCGTCTCGCCGCCCGAGCGCCAGCTCCTGCCGGACCGCCGCCGAGGCGTCCGTGAACGACGCGATGACGTGGCGCTCACCGTGCAGCTCGGTGAGCCCGACGGCCATCCGGGCGAACGCCTCGCGGCCGTCGGGCAACCGGTAGCGGATCCGCGTCACGAAGTCGGAGGGGTCTCCCTCCTCGAGCGCGGCGACCTCGCGATGCACGATCGCCGCGTCGGCCGGATCGATCAGCCCGATCTCGTCGGGCCGGCGCCCGACGAGATCGGGCACCGATCGACCACTCGCACGCTCGAACGCAGGGTTCGCCGCCACGAAGGTCAGGTCCCGCATCCGCAGGATGCAGATCGACGACGGGTGGTCGCGGAACGTGGCCTCGTACACCTCGTCGAGTTCGCCGGTGCGGGCACGCTCGGTCCTCGCGGACGGCCCCGGGGGGTCCATCGACGCATCGTAGACCCGACGACGTCGCGCAGGATCAGCCGGCTGCCGCCTTGAGGACGCGGCATGCGCGGAGGGTGACCCACTTGCTCGGGCCTCGGTCGAGATCCACGTCGGCCCACAACCGCCGGCGGTGGGGATGCTCGTTCCGCCATCGACCTTCGGCGTCCTGCTTCGAGAGCACGAGCTCCATCGCGCATCGCGGCGGCGCGAGCGCGCCGGACGGACGGAGCGTCCCCGGGC
>VAYF01000118.1 GCA_005883885.1 Actinomycetota bacterium
CGACGAAGCACACCCGTTCGACAGATGCACGCAAGGGCCCGTCAAGAGCCGAGCGGGTCCAGGTCGCTCCCGACGTGATCAGGGCGGGCGGACCACGACGTTCGGTAACGCGCCGTCCGTCAGGCCGACGAGGTGCAGGAGGGTGAACACCTGTGGGGATGACTGGACGATCATGTCCTTCCATCTGCCGAGCTCCAGCACCTCGATCAGCGCCCGGAGCCCCGCGGAGTCCATGAAGGTCACGCCGGAAAGATCGACCAGGAAGCCCGTGGCCGGCGCTTCCATCACGGCCCTCGAGGCTTCCTCGGCGAACGGCTCCGCCGAAGAGAGATCTACCTCGCCACGCACGAAGATGCCCGTGGCGGTCCTGTCGAGTCCCCAGGTGCTGGGCATGATCTCGGGCACGGTCTACACCGACGCGTCGGACGGTCGCAAGCTGTTTCGCAAGAACGAAGCCCTGACCCGAAGGGCCGACCGCCCGGGTGGAAGGTGTAATCTCAAGACTCACCCCGGTCGCCTGGACCGTCCGCGCTTACCTGACCGGGCGCCCTCCGACCCATGAGAAGGGCGGCACCATGACTGATTTCGCCATCAACTCCGCCGGACCCAGGACGTTCTTCTTGAGCGGCGAACTCGACATGTCGACCGCACCCCTTATGGAAACCGCTATCGCTCCGGCGCTGGCGATGGGTGGGCCCGTGACCCTCGATCTGTCGGACCTGGCATTCATCGATTCAAGCGGCGTCGGATCGATCGTTCGAAGCCTGAGGGCGCTGCCTTCGGGCTGCATCGTGCTCCACGGTGTCCGGAGCGCGGCCCAGAGGGTCATCCAGATCATGGGCGTCGATCAAGCGTCGGCGAACCTTCACGTCATCCCCTGCGCGGTTCCCGTCTGAGGCCGCGCCGCAGAGACGATCCACGTTCGACCCGCCTGTTCCGAGCCTCGCTTTGCGCGCGCGGCCTGGACGGCATACGCTGGGCGGGCATCGCGGAGGGGGGATCGATGCACATCCATATCCGGCAACTCGTGCGAGCGTGCCTCTGTGGATCCGTGTTCATGGTCGTCCTTGCGGTGCCCGCGTCCGCGCAGGGATCCACGAACGACAACCCGTCTCGCAACCAGATCGTGCTGAGTGGCCAACTCATCGTGCCGCAGGGCGACACCGTGGACACCGCGTTGATCTTCCATGGGCCGGCAACGATCGCGGGGACCGTCACCGGGTCCGTCGTCGTGTTCGACGGCAGGACCGATGTCTCCGGACACGTCGCGGGTGATGTCGTCGTCTTCAACGGCGCGGTCACCGTTCGTTCGGGCGCCCAGATCGGGGGCGACCTCGTCACGACGGACACACCGACGGTCGAGCAGGGCGCCACGATCACCGGACAGCAGCAGCGCGTGGCGACCCGGTTCAACACCGGCGACGTCGGCTTCGCGAGTCGGATCGCGTGGTGGATCGGCTACTCAGTCTCCACGCTGGTTCTGGGGCTCTTCCTCCTGCTCGTCGCCCCGGCCCTCGACGGCGCGATCGTCCGGGCCTTCCGGCAGCGAACGGGGGCCTCGATCGGGCTCGGGGTCGCGGCGTTCTTCCTGCTGCCGCTCGTCGCGATCCTGTTCCTCGTCGTCGTGATCGCGATCCCGTTGGGACTGTTCCTGTTGCTCGCGCTGGCGTTCCTGTACACGATCGGGTACGTCGCGGGTGCACACGCGATCGGCCGGATGGTGGTGAAGCAGCCGACCTCTCGGTTCCTCGCGTTCCTGGTCGGATGGTTGATCGTGCGGGTGCTCGGTCTGGTCCCGGTCCTGGGTGGCATCGCGTGGACCTTGGTCTCGATCTTCGGGCTCGGTCTGCTGTGGGTCGCCTCGAGGCGGAGCGGGATCGAGGACGCGATCCCGCCCACGCCGCCAGCTCCGGTTGGAGCGGGCACGTAGCTCAGAGCTCGAACGTCATCCCTTCGCGGGCGAGCTCGACCTCGTCCGGCCCAGAGGCACTGAGCTCCTTCGCTCTCGCGAGCACGCCTTCCAACTGCGTATCCGTATGAAGGGGGTCGTGGTGGAAGAGCACGAGCCGCTCGGCCCCGGCTCTCCTCCCGAACGTCACCGCATCTTCGGTGCTCGAATGCCCCCAGCCGACCCGCTCGTCGTACTCCGCCTTCGTGTACTGGGCGTCGTGCAGGAGCACCGTCGAGCCCTCGGCCAGCGCGAAGCCAGAGATCCACTCGGTTCCCACGGTGGACAGGTCCGAGCCCAACGCCGGTTCGTGATCGGGGAGATAGGCGAGCGCATGACCGTTCTCCTCCACGCGGTAGCCGACGGTCGGCCCGGGATGCTTGACGAGCTGGGCGGTGACGGCCGCCGAGCCGATCCGCCATGTCCGGGTCGGCGTATCCCGGAACTCGGGGTGGGACGGGATGCTGCGGAGGTGCACGGGGAAGAATGGCGGAGCGAAGTACGGGGCGATCCGGCTGCGCAGCCCGCGGATCGGCGACGGTGGTCCCCACACGTTGAGCTCGACCGACGGATCCCAGATCGGATCGAAGAACCGAAGGCCCTCGATGTGGTCGGTGTGCAGGTGCGTGATGAACACGTCGATCCGTTCCGGATGATCGCCTCCCAGCGCCATGCCGAGCGGGCGGATACCGCTACCGGCATCGAGGATCAGCAGCGAGCCATCCGAGAGCTGGACCGACACGCATGAGGTCTGACCGCCGAACCGAACCGTCTCGGGTCCCGGCGATGCGAGCGACCCGCGGCATCCCCAGACCCTCACCTTCACCGCCCGGTCGTCCCCTCCGGTGGACGCTCCCAGAACACGGCGATCGCTCCGACGATCTCGTCCTCGCGGATCAACAAGGGGAAGGCGGTCGCTTCGATCGCGCGAGCCACGCGGTCGCCACCGACGATCCGGAACGAGCGATGCGAAGCGCGTCCCTCACGGAAGGCGACGCCGAGCGGCAGATCCTCGAGTGGGATGGGCCGCCCCTCGTCGTCGGTCGGCGACCACTCCGTCGCCCATCCGCCGGCCCGGAGCTCTCCCGTCTCGGCGTACGTTCGGCCCAAGACCGGCTCGGCCGCCTCGTTGAAGTAGACGAGCGTGCCCTCGTGATCCACCACGAACACCGGCGTGGCGAGCCGAGACGCCAGGTCGCGAGCCAGGATCAGGATGAGGTTCCGCTGTGGATGCGCCTCTGCCATGGGCCGACGGTATGGTCGCCACACCGGAAGGGCAAGCCGGCGAGGGCTACGATCGGCGGCGATGAAGGTCAAGGCGGTGCTGTTCGACATCGACGGCACCCTCATCGACACCGGTGGGGCGGGGGCTCGCAGCTGGCGGTGGGCGTTCGAGCGGCTCCACAGCGTGCCGGCCGATATC
Organism: Actinomycetota bacterium; assembly: GCA_005883885.1. Classification (GTDB taxonomy): domain Bacteria; phylum Actinomycetota; class UBA4738; order UBA4738; family HRBIN12; genus AC-51. The sequence goes on from VAYF01000118.1 coordinate 3,372, forward strand.
GCGACGTCCTCGTCGGCCGGGATGACCGACCCGGACGTCGCGATCCGCACGTTCGAGGGCGTCCTCGGGCGAGCGCCGTCGGATCACGAGCTCGCGCGGCTGTTCGCCTGGTACGTCTATCGGCTCCAGCACGAGGTCGAGACATCGGCGGGCTACCGGGTCCTCGGCGGCGTGGTGGAGACGCTGCGCCGGCTGATGGATCGCGGCGTCGTGCTCGGCATCGTGAGCGGCGGGCTGGAAGGGAGCGCCCGCATCAAGCTCGAGCGCGGCCATCTGAACCGCTACTTCCCGGTCGGCGCCTTCGGGACCGATTCGCGCGATCGGCACGAGATCACGCGAGTCGCCATCGCTCGCGTCTCCACGATGCACGGTCGCGACATCGAGCCGGGCGAGGTGATCGTCGTCGGCGACACCCCGCTCGACGTCGACGCGGCGAAGGCGGTGGGCGCGATCTCGCTGGGGGTCGCGAGCGGCAGGTACTCCGTGGACGAGCTCCGGCGAGCCGGTGCCGACCTCGTGCTCGGGTCGCTCGACGAGCCGTTCCCGCTCGCGACCGATCACGCCGAGACGTGAGACCGCGCGGTCACAGCTCGCCGAGTCGTTCGGAGAGGATCAGTCGACCGGCGGCCTCGATCATCGCGAGATGCGAGAACGCCTGCGGGAAGTTGCCGAGGTGGTGACCGGTCTGGGTATCGAACTCCTCCGCGTACAGACCGAGCGGAGACGAGATCCGGATCAGTCGTTCCAGCAGGTCGCGTGCGCGTTGCTCCTCGCCGATGATCGCGAGGGCCGAGACGAGCCAGAACGAACAGATCAGGAACGTGCCCTCCTTGCCCGATAGCCCGTCGTCGGTCTCCTCGGTGCGGTAACGAAGCACGAATCCGTCTTCGGTGAGCTCGTCAGCGATCGCGAGCACCGTCGCACGCAGGCGCTCGTCGTCGGGCGGCAGGAACTCGAAGATCGCTGCGAGCAATGCAGATGCGTCCAGCGCGTGCGTTCCGTAGTGCTGGGTGAGCACACCCTTGTCGGTCACGCCGTTCTTCAAGATGTCGGCCTGGATCTCATCGGCGGTCGCGCGCCACGCGGCCTCCCGATCCTTCTCGCCTCGGATACCCGCCAGGCTCGCGGCGCGATCCATCGCGACCCAGCACATCAGCTTGGACGAGATGTAGTGCTGTGGCTTGCCGCGCGTCTCCCAGATCCCCTGGTCCGGGTACTTCCACACCTTCGCCGCGCACGTCGCCTGGGTCTCGACGATCGGCCAGAGACGTCGCGGCAGTCGTTCGCTCTTGCGGGTATGCAGGAGGATCGAGTCGAGGATCGCTCCGAACACGTCGTTCTGCCGCTGGTCGAACGCCCCATTGCCGATCCGGACGGGACGGGCCCCGGCGTATCCGGAGAGATCGTCCCGCGTGGTCTCCGTCAGGTCCCGACGGCCGTCGATCCCGTACATGATCTGGAGCGATCCATCCTCGGTCGGCTCGACGTCGGCGATGAACTGCATGAACTCGTCCGCCTCCCAGTCGAGTTGCAAGAGATGGAGCGCGCGGAGCGTGAACGTCGTGTCGCGTATCCACGTGTAGCGGTAGTCCCAGTTCCGCTCGCCGCCGGGGGTCTCCGGGAGCGACGTCGTGAGCGCGGCCACCGTGGCGCCCGTGGGCATGTACGTGAGGCCTTTCATCGCCAACGCCGAACGCTCGATCATCGCCCGCCAGGGATGA
>VAYF01000119.1 GCA_005883885.1 Actinomycetota bacterium
GAGTCGCTCCCGTAGGCCGGCGTCACTGGTTATCGCCTGCAGCGCCGAAGCGAGCCCAGGAAGATCTCCTGGCTCGGGCATGAGCGCTTCGCGGCCGTTCTTGGCGAGGCGCGGCAGGTTCGCGGTCCGCCAGCCGACCACGGGGAGGCCGACCGAGATCGCCTCCGCCCAGGCTGTTCCGTAGGCGTCGACGACCGAGCAGAGCGCGAAGACGTCGGCCGCTCGATACATCCGGCCGACCTCCTCGAACGGAAGCGCCCCCCGGACCATCACGCGGCGCGAAAGATCGGGCGCCGAGATCCTCCTTCGCACACGCTCGGTGTAGCGTCGATCCGCGTCGGCGCCTCCCACCAACCAAAGCGTGGCGGCGTTCTCCGGCAGCGAGGCGAAGGCGTTGAGGAGCTGGAAGATGCCCTTGTTGGGCGTCCAGTTGGCGACGCACAAGATCGCCACATCGCGTCCCTGGCGGAGGTCGAGCGGCGGTTCCCCGTCGAACGGCACATCGCATCCGGGCGGTACGAAACGGATGCGGTCGTCTGGCACCCCCAGCCTGCAGAGCGTGTCGACGAGGCTCCGGCCGGCAACGATGAAGCCGCTCGCGTGACCGTACGCGAGGCGGTCGAGGGCTCCCTGCGCGAGAGTGCGGATCCATCCGTGACCCACGCCCCCCGGTGCCTGATGCAGAACAGCGATGACCGGCACGGGCGACCGAGCGATCCACGGCGCCACGAACGCCGCGGCGAGACCGTCGAGCACGATGGCGTCCGAGCGCTCTGAGGCGGCGCGCAACGTCCGCGCCGCCGTCGCGATCGGGAGGGGCCACGAACGGTCCGGGATCGAACAGAACCGGATCTCCGCACCGGATCCTGGAGCAGCCCGCGCGATCTTGCGGTGGTAACGATGGCCACCGGTCTGCTGGTTGGGATCGCCGAGCGTCACGAGAGCGAGGCGGAGGACGGGCTGCCCGATCGCGTCAGGTGAGGGAACGGTCCCGGCGGACTCAGAGTCGCGCACGTATGCCTCCGAACGCGTCCTCGGACTCCCACACTCGGACCGCAAGGAACTCAACACGTTCGATCCTGAGCGGCATCGTCAGCTGGCCATGGATCCACGCAGCGAGGGCCTCCACGGTCACGACCTCCGCGGCGCAGACATGGGCGAGGTCGCGGTCACGTGCCCTGTCCACCGCGTCCGCGAGGGAAGCCGTGACGACGTCGAGATCACACACCATCCCCCGCTCGTCAAGGCTCTCCCGTTCGGCCACCACCTCCACGCGGTAGTCGTGCGCGTGGAGCTCGTCCTCGGGCGGTGGCCGCGACGGCATGCTGTGGAACGCGCGGAATCGGGCCGCGGCGCCGACCTCGAACATCAATACCTCAGCGCGACGTGCATGAGGCCGGCATCTCCCCGATCGAGCGCCGCGTACGCTTCCGCCGCTCGATCGAACGCCACATCGTGCGTCGTGAGGAGCTTGAGGGGCAGCTCGGTCAGCAACCTGGTCGCGACCCTGCGACGGCGCTGCACATCCCACTTCCCCGCGAGATGCGTCGGGATCGTCGACACCTGCGTGCTTCGGATCTGGAGACGGCGTCGATGGAACTCCCGGCCGAGTGGCAGTGAAACGTCCTTGGTCCCGTACCAGCTGCACACGAGCACCTCACCCTCGTGCCGGAGGAGCTCGAGCGCCCGCGCGAGGGCGGGCGGGTGTCCCGTCGCATCCACGACGAGCGGGACACCGGCGCCGGACGTCAGCCGCTCGACGACCGCGCCGATCTCGGAGACGTTGACCGCGGGGATCCCGAACAGGATCGCGGCCTCACGACGGTCCTCGCGCGGATCGACACCCACGACCTCCGCCCCGGCCCGGTCCAGCAGCGCGGCGGTGAGGATCCCGACCGGCCCGAGGCCGAGGATCACCACCGGCTCCTCCAGCCGGGGACCCGCATCGAGCGAGACCTGCAGAGCCGTCTCGACGAGCGGGAACAGCGTCGCGATGCGGCCGTCGACCTGGTCGATGATGACGGCGTCCGTGCCCCGCACGGTGAACAGGTCCTGATGAGGGTGGAACGCGAAGGCCGCCGCCCCCTCCGGCACGTCGTCGTCGTGGGAGGTCACGACCTCTCCCACGCAGCTGTATCCGTACGCGAACGGGTACTCGAAGCGCCCGCCGAGCGAGCTGATCGTCTCGTCGCGGGCCGAATCGGGGTCGAGCTCACCTCGGTAGGCGAGTAGCTCGGTGCCGCCACTGATCCCCGACCAACGGGTGCGAACGAGGAGCTCTCCGTCCGCCGGTGGAAGCACGTCAACGACGGCGTATCCGACACGACGCGGAGCGACGAACCGCAGGACACGCCCCTTCATGGGCTGGCACCTACCCGGAGCTCCCTCTCGTCAATCGCGTGGTGGTTGAAAGAACGACATCGCGGGAAAGCGGCGGGTACATGTCCTCAACCTCGGTCGTCCCCACGGAGCTCGCGGAGCTGACGTTGCCCACTCCCTTCGGCGAGTGGCAGACCCGAGCGTTCGATCACGAGGGCTCCGTCCACCTGTATCTGTGCCGGGGAGCCATCGGGGACGGCGAAGACATCTTGGTGCGTCTGCATTCGGGATGCCTGACCGGCGACGCACTCGGGTCGCTCCGGTGCGACTGCGGTGTCCAACTTCGGCAGGCGCAACGGGCGATCGCCGCCGAGGGCCGCGGCGTGCTCGTGTATTCCACGGATCACGAGGGCCGAGGGATCGGTCTCGCCAACAAGCTGCGAGCGTACGTGCTGCAGGATGGCGGTCTCGATACGTTGCAGGCGAATCAGCACCTTGGGTTCCCTGCGGATCAACGTACGTTCGCCGATGCCGCCGCCTGCCTGCGCGCGCTTGGCATCCGGTCGGTCCGCCTGATGTCGAACAACCCGGACAAAGCGCGTGCCCTGGCGGATGCCGGCATCCACGTGCTCCGTGTGGAGGGACTCCCGACCGCCGCGCACACCCGCAACGTCCGGTACCTGACGACGAAGCAAGACCTCCTGGGCCACCGGGTGCCGATGGGACCGCCTCTGGCCGACGACGTGAGCCGTCCGGCCGACATCGGGGCTCTCCTCGGAACCGTGCGTCCCACCGAGAAAAAGCCGTACATGGTCATCAAGTACGCCCAGACGCTCGACGGCAGGATCGCCACCTCGACCGGAGACTCCCGGTGGATCAGCGGCGAGGAGGAACGCCGTGTCTCGCACGGACTGCGCGCGTCGTGCGACGCCGTGGTTGTGGGAGTCGGGACGGTCCTTCGTGACGATCCCCAGCTCACGGTCCGGATGGTGCCGGGGGCCTCCCCGATCCGCGTCGTGCTCGATTCGACGCTGAGGATCCCCGACGGCTCGCTCGTGCTCGCCGACGACGCCGCCACGACGATCGTCACGACCGATCGGTCGTCGCCCGACCGGCGAGACGACCTCCGGCGCCGGGGGGTATCGGTCGTCGTCGTGCCGAGCGGGCCGCGTGGCGTGGATCTCGACGTGGCGCTTCAGGTCCTCCGTGAAGACGGGATCCGGTCGGCGCTGGTGGAGGGCGGTGCGCGTGTGATCACGTCGTTCCTCTCCCGCAACCTCGCCGACCGCCTGGTCGTCGGCATCGCGCCGCGATTGATCGGGAGCGGCACGGACGCCGTCCACGATCTCGGCGTCACCGATGTTTCGCGATCGATCAGGATCGAACGTCGAGCCGTTCACTTGGCCGGCGAGGACGTGCTCATCGCCGGCGACGTCGCCCGCCAATAGTGAGATGTGCGGCCGTGGTTCTCGATGGCGACTACGCGCCGGACATCTTCCGCCAGACCGCGGGGAGCGCTTCGCGGACGATGTCGAGCTCGCGAGCCATCGCGTCCACCCGGGCCGAGCCATCCTCGGGCATGCCACGCTTCGCGGCATCCTCGAGCTCACGGCTGCGCCCGGCGAGCTCGTGGGCGCCGAACGTCGCGGCGTTGGACTTCAGCGTGTGGGCTGCCCGGCGAACCTCCTCCGCATCGCCGGCGTCGAGACCGGCGCGGGCGGCGGCGACCAGGCCCGGGGTATCGGCGACGAACTGCTCGATCAGGTCCGAGACGAACCCCGCGTCACCGCCCGTCCCATCGGCGAGCCGCGCCAGGACCGCCTCATCGATCGGACCGTCCGTCGGCACATCCGCCGCCGGATCGCTGTTCCCCGACCCGCGTCGTGGCGTCCGCTTGATCGCGCCCACCAGCTCATCGACCCGGATGGGTTTGGCCACGTAGTCGTTCATCCCCGCCGCGAGGCATCGCTCGCGGTCACCGCTCATCGCCTCTGCGGTCATCGCGATGATCCACGGGCGCTCGCCCTCGGGCCAGCGCTCGAGGATCTGACGCGTCGCCTCGAGCCCGTCCATCTCCGGCATCTGTACGTCCGAGAGCAACAGGTCGTACGTCTGTCGCTCGACGGCCTCGAGTGCCTCCAGACCGTTCGCCACGATGTCCGCCCGGTACCCGAGCTTCTCCAGCAGCCGGATCGCGAGCTTCTGATTCACGACGTTGTCCTCGGCCAAGAGGATCCGGAGCGGGTGCCTGGATGCGAGCCCCTCGTCCAGCGCGCTCGCGGCCCCTTCGGCGCCATCTTCCTGTGTGGTTCCGAGGACGGTCGCGACCGCGGCATGCAGCGGCGAAGCCTTGATCGGCTTCGTCACGACCGGCCCGATGCCCGACGCCGGCCATCGGGGGTCCGCCGCGACGTCGTGCTGGCTCACCGAGGACGCCAAGACGATCGGCAGGCCCGGCGCACGTTGATGGATGGCCGCGGCGAGGTCGAGTCCGTCCATGCCCGGCATCAGCATGTCGATCACGGCCAGATCGATCCGGCCCTCCTCGAGCGCCGTGAGCGCCTCCTCTGAACGATCCGTCGCGGCGGAGAGCGGTCGGCGACATCTCGGTCGCCCCCGCCTCGACCATGACGTGGAACGTGCTTCCCTGTCCGGGCACGCCGGCGCTCTCCACCGAGATCGTGCCGCCCATCAGCTCGGCGAGTCGTCGGCTGATCGCGAGTCCCAGACCGGTGCCCCCGTAGCGCCGGCTGGTCGAGACATCCGCTTGGCTGAAGGACTCGAAGAGCCGGTCGGCGCGGTCGGTAGGGATCCCGATGCCGGTGTCCCGCACGGCCAGGTGGTAGCCGATCGTGCCGGGTCGCTCCGACGGGCCGGCAGCGGCCGTGACGACGATCTCACCGGTCTCGGTGAACTTCACGGCGTTGTTGAGGAGGTTGAGCAGGATCTGTCGGAGGCGACTGACGTCCCCGACGGCCGTCTCGGGCGTGCCGGGCTCGATGTCGTAGGCGACCTCGAGCCCCTTCTTCGCAGCGACCGGCCCGATCAGGTCCACCACCGACTCGATGCAGGCTCGGAGATCGAACGGCGCCCGCTCCAGATCCATGCGCCCCGCCTCGATCTTCGAGAAGTCGAGGATGTCGTTGATGATCGCGAGCAGGGCCTCGCCGCTGTTCGCGACCGTCGCGGCGTAGTCGCGCTGCTCCGCATCGAGCGAGGTTTCGAGCAGCAACCCGCTCATCCCGATGATCGCGTTCATCGGGGTCCGGATCTCGTGGCTGGTCGCAGCCAGGAAGGCGCTCTTCGCTTCGTTCGCCTCCTCAGCGACCTGCCGCGCGTCCTGAGCTTCCCGGAACAACCGCGCGTTCTCGATCGCGATCGCCGCCTGATGGGACAGGCCGACGAGGAAACTCAGGTCCGCGTCCGTGAATCGGTCACTGGGACCCGATCGCCAGACGGCCATCATCCCGATCACGTGACCGCGGGCCAACAGCGGGGCGGCCATCAGCCGTTCCTCAGGGTTGTCCACCTCGCCGGGGATCGCCACCGCGCGCTGGTCGCTGGCGGTGTCGTTCACCACTTCCGCTACGGCCCGGTTCGCGAGGTCACCGATGATGCCCTCGCCGAGCTGGATCGTGTCGGCCATGATGAGCTCCGCGAGGTCCCCGAGCGCAACGATCGGTACGAACGTTCCGGGCTCCCGTTCGAGGAAGACGCCGCTCGTATCGGCCTCGAGGAGCTCGCGCGCTCGCTCGGTGATGCGGTTCAGGACGGCGTCGAGGTCGAGCATCCCGCCCACCTCGCGCCCGAGGTCGGCCAGGGCCGCCATCTCGCTCGCCCTGCGCTGGGTTTCGCGGTACAACCGGGCGTTCTGGATCGCCACGCCGACGTTGGCGGCGATCGTCGACACCAGCCGCGTGTCGTTCTCGCCGAAACGTCCGGCCTGTTGCGTGCTCTGCACGCTGATCACCCCGATCGCGCGACCGGCGACCAGGATGGGCACGCCCAGGTACGACCGGGCGGGTGTGCCGACCACCTGCACGCCGACCTCTTCGAACGCCTCGGCGCGGTTGAGCAACAGCGGTTCGCGCTCCCGCAGGATCCGTGACGTTAAGCCCTCGCCGAACTGCATCGCGCGCGCCGGATCCCGTTCGCCGTTCTCGATGTAGTACGCGAACTCGATCAGATCGGTGGTCTCGTCGTGGAGGGCGACGTAGACGATGTCGGCAGCGAAGACGTCGCGGAGCTGGTCGCCGAGCCGCTCGATCAGTGCGTCCAGGTCCAGCTGGTCGGCGAACGCCTGACCGACGCTGTTGACGACCGAGAGCTCCGCCGCGCGCTGCCGTGTCTCCTCGAAGAGGCGGGCGTTCTCGAGTCCGACGCTCAAGCTGCCGGCGATCGTTGTCAACAGGCTCACGTCAGAGTCGCTGAACGCGTGTTCGCGATCGAGGTTGTGGAGTGAGATGACGCCCGTACCCCGACTGCCGATCAGGAGGGGTACGAAGAGAGAAGAGAGGGATGGTTCTCCCGCGATCGCGAGCGGATTGCCCGCTTCGATGCATCGCCGTTCCATGTCCTCGTTGACGACGACCGGCTCGCGTGTCTCCAGCGCGATCCGGCGGAACCCCATGATCTCGACCGGGTGGTCGATCAATCGAACCCCACGCTCCAGCGAATACGGGAACCAGATCATGCCCGCGTCCCGATCGACCACCCCGATGTCGACGGTCTGCGCGTCGAAGATCTGCCCGATGCGCTCGCCCACGAGGTCGTACATGCCCTGCATCTCGAGGTTCTCGGCGAGGCCACGCTGCACGTCGTTGATGAGCGCCAGCTCTGCGGCCCGTTGCCTCGTCTCTTCGAAGAGGCGCGCGTTCTCAAGCGCGACGCTCAGACTGCCGGCGAGCGTCATCAGCAAGCGGACGTCACCTTCGCTGAACGCGTGCTCTCGGTCGAGGTTCTGAAGCGAGATCAACCCGGTCGCCCGATCGCCGACGAGGAGTGGGACGAACACGGCGGCCTTCGGCACCTCACCGGAGAGCACGGCTGGTTGGCCCACCTCGGCGCTCTTCGCTACGAGGTCCTCGTTGATGACCACCGGCTGGCGGGTCTCGACCGCGATCCGACGGTGCCCGATGAGCTCGATCGGGTCTTCGTCGAGGCGCTCCCCCCGCTCGATCACGTACGGGAATCGGATGAGGCTGGACGAGATGTCGAGGATCGCGATATCCACGACCTGAGCATCGAAGATCTCCTGGATCCGGTCTCCGACAAGGTCGTACATCGCCTGCGCGTCGAGGTTCTCGACCAGGCCGCGCTGGACGTCGTTGATCAGCGCCAACTCGGCGTTGCGCTGCCGCGTCTCTTCGAACAGACGGGCGTTCTCGAGCGCGACGCTGAGACTGCCGGCCAGCGTGGTCAGCAGTCGGACGTCCGCCTCACCGAATGCGTGGTCGCGATCGAGGTTCTGCAGCGAGACCACGCCGGTCGCCTCGCCACCGACGACGAGCGGGACGTAAACGGCCGACCGCGGCGGCTCGCCTTGGATGAACCCACCGCCGAACTCGGCGATGCGTTCTTCGAACCGTTCGTCGATGAGGAGGGGCCTGCGCGTCTCGAGCACGTGGGCTGTGGGCCCGGCCGTGAGTGGGGTCGGGTCGTCCGGTTGCCGCTCACCCCGCTCGATTCCGTACGGGTAGCGGACGAGTCCGGCTTCGAGGTCAACCACCGCGATGAAGATCGAATGTGCGTCAAAGATCTCGTTGATCCGGTCCCCGACGAGGTCGTACATCGACTGCATGTCGAGGTTCTCCGCGAGCCCGCGCTGGACGTCGTTGATCAGCGCCAGCTCCGCGTTCCGCTGTCGCGTCTCCTCGAACAAGCGCGCGTTCTCGAGCGCGACGCTGAGGCTGCCCGCAAGCGTGGTCAGCAGGCGCACGTCCGCGTCACTGAACGCATGCTCGCGGTCCAGGTTCTGGAGCGAGATCACGCCCTTGGCCTGGTCGCCGACGACCAGCGGGACGAAGACGGACGACTTGGGCGGTTCGCCGGCGAGCACGTATGGCTGCCCCGCCTCCGTTGAGATCCTCTCGATGTCCTCGTTGACGACGACGGGCTCACGCGACTCGATCGCGACACGACGCAGGCCGATGATCTCGATCGGCTCGTCGGGGAAGCGAACCCCGCGTTCGATCGTGTAGGGGAAGTGGATCTGGTCGGATGAGGCATCCAGGATCCCGATGTCCACGACCTGCGCGTCGAAGATCTCCTGGATCCGGTTTCCGACGAGATCGTACATCGCCTGCATGTCGAGCCGCTCCGCGAGCCCTCGCTGGACGTCGTTGACGAGCGCAAGCTCGGCGCCCCGCTGACGGGTCTCCTCGATCGCACGGGCCCTGCTGAGCGCGGCACCGACATGGCTCGCGACGAAGGTCAACAGGTCCTTGTCGTGTTCGGTGTGGGGCGGATCACCCTCGTAGCTCTGGACAACCATGGCGCCGACCGTTCGGCTTTCCGAGCGCAGTGGCACGCCGAGCCAGTCGACGCCTCGCATCCCGACGTAATCGAACTCACCTCGTTCGACGAGTTCATCTATCTCGCCCTGCGTGAGCAGCAAAGGGGTGCCCTTCCGTAGGAGATACGCGGTGATGCCGCGTGACTCGCCGGTACCCGCTGGTTCCCAGACGCTCGGGCCGGCGAAGGTGTCACCAGCCGTATCGACGCCGAACGGCCAGTTCATCATCCGGCGCTCTTCGTCGTAGAGGACGACGTAGAAGTTCTCCGCGAACATCAGCTCGCCGACGATCCGATGGATCTCGGCGTAGAACTCCTGCATGTCCTGAGCCGCGCTCGCCGTCTCGGCGATCCGGTAGAGAGCAGCCTGAACGAACTCCGGTCGCTCGTGATCGGCGTTCGCGGCCTCGAGCTCGGCGACCCGTTCGCGGAGGGCGTCGACGTCGACCGTAGGTTCCACGTCGGTCACGTCGGTGGATCCTTGGACTCATCCGCTGTCCACAGCTTGATCCTGGACTGCTTGCCGCGGATCTCGAACTCGTCGACGAAGATCAGCGCATCCGTGGGACCGGTCATGTTCGTCCGCGTCTGGTCGGCGATGAGGATCGCGTTCCCGGTCTGCTTCGTGAGCTGCTCGATCCGCGCGGCCGTGTTAACCGTATCGCCGATCACCGCGTAGTCGATCCGTCGCTCCGAGCCCAGCGTGCCCGACATCACCCGACCGGAGTTGAGACCGATCCCCATGTCGAACCCGTCGTGGACGCCCTCGGCGCGCAACCAGCCGTTGAAGTCCGATAGCCGGTTCCCCACCATGTCTCGCGCAGCAGCGACCGCGCGGTCCGCGTGGTCGACGCTCTCGATCGGGGCGCCGAAGACCGCGTAGAGGCCGTCGCCGAGGTAGTCGACGAGGGTCCCACCATGGTCGAGCACGGCATCGCCCATCGTCCCTTGATAGCGGTTCAAGACCGTGACGACCTGCTCGACCGGCAACGACTCCGAGAAGGTCGTGAAGCCACGCAGGTCGACGAACATGGTCGTCGCCCAGAGTCGCACCGGACGGATCGATGGCTGGCCTTCGCTCCGCGCAAGCATCTCCGCCGCGATCGGCTCGGGCAGGAACCGCGTGAAGACGGTTCGCACCCGATCCTGTTCCAGGTCGCTCAAGCGCTTTCGGTTGAGTCCGGCACCGATCCGGGCTCGAAGGATCACCGGGTCGAACGGTTTCGGCAGGTAGTCCTCGGCCCCGGCCTCGAGGCATCGCACGATGCTCTCCGTGTCGTCGACCCCGGAGATCATGATCACCGGGATGTGACGGAGCTCAGCGTTCGCCTTCATCCGTTCGAGGAC
>VAYF01000120.1 GCA_005883885.1 Actinomycetota bacterium
GGCGTTCTCGCGATCTTCACGAGCCACGCGTTCGGCATCAGCGCCCTGCATCTGCTGGCGGCCGGCATGATCGTCCTCGGAGTGGCGGTCGTCCTCGGCGGTTGAACGAGCGACGATACCCGTTTCGATCATCACCGGATGGATCAACAGCGTCTCGTACATGGCGGCCCTCTCGCTGTGGGCGCTGGTCTCCGGTCACTGGTCCGCGTGGCAGGCGGCCCGGGTCGAGGTGAAGCAAGACGAGGATGACGCCGGCGTCACCTGAGCGGATCAGGCGTCCCTGGGCTCGGTCGGTGATCCCTGCGCTGCTTCCTTCGCCGCCGCTTCACCGCCCGCCCCGCGCAACAGATACGCGAAGATCACGGCCGCCAGACCTCCGGCGAACGGACCGACGACGTAGATCCACCAGGACACGAAGTCCCCCGAGACGATGTCCGGCCCCAGCGATCGTGCGGGGTTCATGGAGGCATCCGTCACGGGGCTCGACCACAAACCGGCGAGTGCCACGTACCCGCCGACTGCCACGGCCGAGAGACCACCGACGTTCCGACCTTCCGACGCCGTGCCGAGGATCACGGTGATGAGACCGGCCGTGAGGACCAGCTCCATCACGACCGCCTGTGCTCCACCGACGCCGGGACCGGGCAGGGTGACGCCCACCCCCCCGACGCGGCCGAACATCGCCCGCAGGAGGCCGCAGGCCGCGACGGAGCCGATCAGTTGAGCGATGACGTATCCCGGCACGCGGGCCCACGGGAAGTCGCCCCGCAGCGCGAAGGCCACCGTGACGACAGGATTCAGATGCGCGCCGGAGAGCGCTCCCAGCGAAAGGATCACGGCCATCACCGTCAGGCCCGGTGCCGTGACCTCGGCGGCACGACCGATCTGGCCGTGGCTGAGCTCGTCCACGACCACGGCACCCGCCGCGCTCAAGACCAGCAGGAACGTCCCGAGGGATTCCGCAAGGAGTCGTTGCGGATGCAGGACGCGCTCCGGTCCCGCGTCCGTTCGGAGCCCGTTCGTCATGGGAGGTTCCTACCCGGTCCATGGCCTCCACCAACGGGCCGCGGCGGATAACGGCGCTGACGCCGCAACCGGGATCCGAGATCGTGGATCTCGATGCCGGCCGCGACGTCAGGTGCGGTACTCGGATGCCTACGCGGGATGGACGCCAGCGCGCACGGCGGAAACGTGCACGACACCGCGACACGCTTGCAGCTGCGCCGGGATGAACAACGATGCGCTGGCGTTCGGGGGCGTGATCTGGATCACCGCCGACGTCGGGCAGGCAGCTGAACCGGAAGGAACGTCGTTGTAGCTCGAGTAGAAGGTGGCGGACCCTCCCGGCAGCAACTTCACGTGGCTGGGCGCCGGCGGCAGGTTCCGCTTCACGGTCGTGGGGATCGGGCGTCCGGCGCGACCGTAGAGCTGGATGTCCGGGTAGCCATCCAGATCGCATGCCGTCGTGGAAACGTTCGTGAACACCCAGGCTCCATGGATCGTGCCTGCGGCCCCGTTGATGCCGTTCGCCCGGACACCGAGCTGGTTCCGAAGGCAGCTCGCGGGTCTCGAGGCCGTCTGGAGCGCCGCCGAGATCGTGGGGAAGGCGGCGAGCGCGACGATCGCGGCCACGGTGACGCCGATCAGGGACGTGCGGATCTTCTCCATCGGTGGATCCTCCTTCGTTCAGATCGCCCGGCTCAGCCGCCGGCGCTGGGTTCGAAGGGCCCGACCTCGAGCGTTGACGGCTCGGTGGGCCCGTTGCAGGGAGGCACGAAGCTCGCGTCGGCACTGGATGGGTCCAGGGTCCCGGCGCCGTTCCCGAGGTCGATCTTCCAGGACACCGGACCGGACAGTTGCGGACAGGCGTTCGACCACCGGACACGGACGGAAGCCGCCGATCCGGGCTGCAGGCTGACGACGGGCCACCCTTGCGGCTGGGGCGCCGTGTTCACCTTCCACTGCGGCTCGCTCGCGGTGACCTGGACGCGCACCTCGTTCCCCTGCGCGTCGGAGATCGACACGGCCGGCCGACCGGTGAGGATGCAGGTCGCTCCGCCGACGTTCGTGAGGTCGATCGATCCCTCGACCGATCCCATCGCGCCCTCGAGGGAGACCCTGCCCTGCAGGTCCGACGCCGCACACCCGGTCGACGGTGGCGCGACGGAACCGGAGTGCACGGGGATCGTGCCGCCGGAGCCATGGAGCAGCCCCAGGTTGGCGACCCCCGCAGAGGCGCCGGCCACGATCAGCACGGCTCCCAGCACGGACGCCACGGCGTTCCGCGCGACCCTGCGCCGTGCCCGCCCGAGCATCGTCGGGGGAACATCCTGGATGTGCGGGACCTCTGCGGCCCGGTCCCGGAGCACCTGTTCCAGCTCGTTCAGATCGTCATCCATCACCATCGCTCCTCACGTGGATCCGCAGCTCGGCGAGGCCTCGGGACACGAGGGATCGCACCGTTCCCGGCCGGCATCCCAGGATGTCGGCCACCCGTTGCTCGGGGAGGTCTTCGTAGATGCGGAGCACGATGGCCGTCCGCTGCCGGACCGGCAGCCGCTGGAGCCCGTGCCACAGCTCGTCACGGCGCCCGGTGTCCGGCGCGTCGCCCATCCTCGGCGGTTCTGCCCCGGAGCGGCTGAGATAGGACCGCTCGACCCGCTTCCTGCGGAAATGGGAGTTGGCCAGGTTCACGATCGTCCGGCGCAGGTAGGCGTCGAAGGCGCCGGGATCCCGGAGGTGCACCAATCGCCCGGCGAGCTTGACGAAGGCATCCTGGACCAGGTCCTCGGCGAGCTGGCGATCCCCCGTCAACATGTAGGCGAGGCGGGTCGCCTCAGCAGCGTGCCGAACGTAGAGCTCGGCGAGCCGGCCCCCCGGCGCATCGGTCACGTACGCATCCTCTCGCGTTGCGAGTCGGCTCATACCTGGTAGACGCTTACCACCCACGGGTGGTTGCGCTTGCGGGCCAGGCTCGGTTCGCGAACGCACGGAGGCCGCCCGCGATATCCGTCATGGAACCGGCGAGCGGTGGTGCATCCTCGTCGACCGGCTCCTCACCGGGCTCGAGGTCGATCGCCGTGAACACGCAGACGCTCCGCGCGAGGGCCTCGGGATCCCTCCCGAGGCCGCGCGCGACCCGCGTCACGCGTTCGTTCTGTGCAGCGAACCCGGCCGGGTCGTTCCCGCACCAGGGCCCCCAGACGTTCCAGGCATCGACCGTGGGCACGGTCGCCTCCAGGATGCGCTCGCCCGTGCTGCCGATCATGAGCGGCACACGACGAGACATCGACGGCAACAGGACCGCATCGTCCGTCCGATACCCCGCACCGTCGAACGACACACGCTCCCCCGCGAGCAGCCCGCGCACGATCCGGTACGCCTCGATCGATCGGGTGGCCCTCCCTTCGAACGGGAGCCCGAATGCCTCGAACTCGGCTCCGTTCCACCCCGCCCCCAGCCCGAGGGTCAGGCGGCCGCCGCTGATCTCGTCCAGCGTGGCGGCCATCTTCGCGAGGATCGGCGGGTGTCGGAACGCGGTGCAGGCGACGAGCGGCCCGAGCCGGATCCCGGTCGTCGCGGCCGCGATCGCAGCGAGCAGCGTGAACGCCTCCAGGGGCCCTCGTTCCGGACCGTCGTCGCGGTACAGCAGGTGGTCGCCGACCCAGATCGAGTCGAACCCGACCTCCTCCGCGGCGCGGGCCATGACGAGGTACTCCTCGATCGGAACCCTCCGCTCGGCTTCCGGAAGCTGGATCCCCACCCGCGGCCGCGGCATCCGCCGGAGCATACGGCCGGTGCCTCAAGGCGACCGGTTCGACGCCGATGGACTAGCACCATGGGACGAACCGTTCCTGCACGGCCGCCGCGCGCCCCCGAAGCACCTGGGCAGACCGCGACGGTCGAGGCTGCCCTCCCGTCCCCGAACGGCAAACCGCGTCGCCGACAGGACGACGGCTGGCTCGATCGATGGGCGCTGACGGTCTCGGACCTCACGCGGCTCACGAACACCCACCCGATGATGGACGCGATCATCGAGGAGCAGCGGGGCCGCCGGATCCGGATCGGCGATCGTTGGCTCGCGGACTTCGCGAGCTGCAACTACCTCGGATTCGACCTCGATGAGGAGATCATCGCGTCGGTACCGGAGTACCTCGCGAAGTGGGGAACGCACCCCTCATGGTCGCGGCTCCTGGGCAATCCCAGGATGTATCCCGAGATCGAAGAGCAGATGACGGAGCTCCTGCACGCCCCAGACGTCCTCGTGCTCCCGACGATCACTCACATCCACACGTCGGTGATCCCCGTGCTCGTGGGCGATGGGACGATCTTCCTGGACGGCCGGGCGCACAAGACGATGTACGACGGTGCGATGTACGCGGCCGGCCACGGGGCCTCCATCGTCCGGTTCCGGCACAACGACCCCGAGCACCTGGCCGAGCTGCTCGACGATGCGATGTATCCGTCGCCGCGGGTGATCGCGATGGATGGTGTCAATTCGATGACCGGCAATGCTCCCGACCTGGCCGCCTTCTCCCGCCTCGCGACGGACCATCACTGCCTGTTGTACGTGGATGACGCGCACGGCTTCGGCCTGATCGGCGAGCGCTCCCCCGATGAGCTCTGTGACTACGGCACCTCGGGCAACAGCGTGTTCCGGCACCTGGGCGTGTCGTACGACGATGCGGTGCTCGTCGCCGGCTTCTCGAAGTCTTACTCCTCCTTGCTCGCGTTCATGTCGCTCACCACGCCGTTGAAGGACGCGCTGAAGGTGCTCGCCCCTCCGTACCTCTACTCGGGTCCGTCGCCGGTCGCATCGCTCGCGACCGTGCTCGCCGGGCTCGAGGTGAACCGCAGACGGGGAGACCTCGTGCGCCTGGATGTGTGGCGGAAGACCGCACGCGTGCTCGACGCCATGCGCTCCCTCGGGATCCATACGCCCAACACGTCGGGACATCCCATCATCGAGATCCCGCTCGCCAACCACGAGGAGATCGACGACGCCGGCCGATACCTGTTCGAGCACGGGATCTACGTGACGATGGCCGCCTACCCGCTGGCGCCCAAGAGCGAGGTGGGATTCCGGATCCAGGTCACGGCGGCCAACGGGGACGACGAGATCGAGGAGCTCATCGCGGTCCTGACCTCGTTGAAGGAGCGGTTCCAGCTCGAACAGCTCCACCCGGCCACGGCCTGAGCCGCCCGGACCGATGAGCAGGTACTACCCGGAACTGGGTACCTCGGCCGGTTCCCCAAAAAGCACTCATCCTTGGTCGGCGGCGGCCGATAGATAGGGTTATGAGGAACAAGCTCTGGCTCGTCTACGTGGCGATCGCTTCGGTTGCGACGCTGGGGTACTTCGCCACCGGGCACGTGAGCTACGTGATCAACGTCATCGGGCTCTCCTCACCCGTGATGATCGTCGTGGCCCTCAGGATCTGGCGGCCCGAGAAGCGGCTGCCGTGGATCATGTTCTCGCTGGGGATGTTCACGTTCATCCTGGGCGACGTCGTCTCCTACAACTACGACAAGTTCCATTCGATCGCGCCGGCGCTCTTCCCATTCGATGTCGACGGTTTGACCCCCTTCCCCGGCTGGGCCGACGGGTTCTATCTCGCCGTGTACGTCTTCATGGTGGCGGGCATCCTGTTGCTGATCCACGCTCGCGATCCCAGCCGTGACCGTTCGAGCTTCGTGGATGCATTGATGCTGTCGCTCGGCATCGGCGTGGTCTCGTGGGTGATCCTGATCTCGCCGCAGGCGTACCAACAGGACGTCCCGCTGTCCGTGAAGCTCACCTCGATGGCGTACCCGCTCGCTGACCTGTTGCTCCTGGGCGCCGCCCTCCGATTGGCCGTCGGCGCCGGGCGCAAGCCCTGGGCGTTCCGGCTGATCATCACCGCGATCGTCGCCTTGTTCATCACCGATGCCTTCTACGCGTGGATGAACCTCTACACCGACGCGGGCTATCAGCCCGGGAGTGGCTATCTCGAGGCCGGTTGGATCGCCTTCTACGTGCTGTTCGGCGCGGCGGCGCTCCATCCGTCGATGCGCGAGCTGTCCGAACCGGTCGACGACGTCGAAACGAAGCTCACCCGCGGGCGCCTGCTCGTGCTCGCCGGCGCTTCCCTCATGGCTCCCGTGCTCATCGCGTACGAGGGCGCGAAGGGCGAGATCACGGACCTCCCGATCCTGATCGCCGCCACGGTCCTGCTGTTCATCCTCGTCGTGATCCGGATGTGGGGGCTGATGCAGCGGCAGCAGCGGTACGTCCGGCACGAGCAGGCCCTGCGCGAAGCCGGGATGGATCTGGTCACGGCGACCAACCGGGACAGCATCCACGCTGCGGCCGGCCGCGCGGTGCTCGCGCTGACCGGCGACGACGTCTCCGTCAGGAT
Source organism: Actinomycetota bacterium (assembly GCA_005883885.1). Lineage (GTDB taxonomy): Bacteria > Actinomycetota > UBA4738 > UBA4738 > HRBIN12 > AC-51. The sequence goes on from VAYF01000120.1 coordinate 6,399, forward strand.
CTTCGAACAGCAGGACGTTGCCGGCGAGCTGGTGGTCGTCGCCGCACCCGGTGGTGACGACCGTGCGATCGGAACGTCCGTTCGTCTGTCGGAGTTCGACGCGTGGAAGCGGGAACGTCTCCAGGGGCGCCACGCATATCAGGTGACGCTCCGGGACGACATCGCCGACATGCTCCAGCTGCCGGAGGCACACCGGTCGCTCTTCGTGGCGCCCCTGTTCATGCGCGACGAGCTCCGCGGGCTCCTGGTCGTCTCGGCCATCGAGGAGCTGTCGCGCCAGGACGCCGACTCGCTCCAAGCGCTCTCCGCGCAGGTCGCCCTCGCGCTCGAGAGCGCCGCCCTGACCGAGGACCTGTTGATCCAGCAGAGCCAGATGCGCTTCGCGTCCCTCGTGAAGAACTCGTCGGACGTCGTCATGGTGACCGAGCCCGACACGACGATCCGCTACGCCAGCCCATCGGCGCATCGGGTGCTCGGGTTCGAACCGGAGGAGCTCGAGGGTCGCCGGTTCGCCGAGCTGATCGCACCGGACGATCGCACGCGGGCCCTGTCCTTCCTGACCGCGATGGCGGACGGTGAGGGGCATGTCGGACTGACGGAGTACCGCGTGCGACACCGGGATGGGACCGATCTCTTCGTCGAGACGCTCCGCACGAACCTGTTGAAGGACCCCAACGTGAAGGGCATCGTGCTGAACACCCGCGACATCTCCGAGCGGAAGCAGTTCGAAGAGCAGCTCTCGCATCAGGCCTTCCACGACCAGATCACCGGTCTCGCGAACCGCGCCCTCTTCCAGGATCGTGTGAGCCACGCGCTGGAACGCCAGACCCGCGACGGGAACCCCGTGGCCGTCCTCTTCATGGACCTCGACGACTTCAAGACGATCAACGACTCCCTCGGCCACGCCGCCGGCGACCAGCTCCTGGTGGCGCTTGCCGGACGCCTGGTCGGGCGCCTCCGGACGGCCGACACGGCGGCGCGGCTCGGCGGGGACGAGTTCGCGGTGCTGCTGGAAGACGGCGGCGACGAGGGCATGACGGCCGCAGACGTGGCAGGCCGGATCCTCGATACGTTGGAGGAGCCTTTCGATCTCGACGGGACCGAGGTGTACGCCCGCGCGAGCATCGGGATCTCGGTGGCCGATCCCGAGTCGCCCGTGGGGAGCGCCGACGAGCTCCTGCGGAACGCGGACGTGGCGATGTACATGGCCAAGGAGGGTGGCAAGGCCCGGTATCAGCTCTTCGAACCGGCGATGCACGACACCGCCCTCCGCCGCCTCGAGCTGCGGGCCGCGATGCAGCGCGCGATCGACCACGACGAGTTCCGGCTCTTCTACCAGCCCGTGATCGAGCTTCCGACCGGGAAGATCACCGGCGTCGAAGCGCTGATCCGCTGGTTCGACCCAGAGAAGGGGATCATCCCACCGCTCGATTTCATCCCGCTCGCCGAGGAGACCGGCCTGATCGTCCCGATCGGACGCTGGGTCCTGATGGAGGCATGCAAGTACGCCGCCCGTT
>VAYF01000121.1 GCA_005883885.1 Actinomycetota bacterium
CGGCGACGGCGTACGTGACCCATTACCGGGCCCTGGAGCTGGGGCCGGTGGCCGTCGTGTCTCCGGTCGGTGCCACCTACGCGCTGGTCGGGGTGGTGCTCGCGATCGTGTTCCTCGGCGAGCGACCGAGTCTGCTGGCGCTCACCGGCGGGGTCGTCACCGTGGTCGGTGTGATGCTCACGTCGACCGATCTCCGCAAGCTCCGCGCGGGGACGCACGGGATGCCGCCGGGTCTCCCGTGGGCCGTCGCTTCCGCGATCGGGTTCGGCGTCGGGGGCTTCTTCCTCGCGTACCTCTCGCGGCACCTCGGGTGGGTGGTCGGCATGTGGGCGTCGAGGTGTGCCCAGCTCGCTGGATTCGCGGTCGTGGGACTCGTGCGACGCAAGTCGCTCGCCGCGCGACTGCCCGCGCGGGCGGGGATCGGCGCGGCGATCGGGGTCGGCGCGGCGGACCTCGTCGGCGTGACCGCGTTCTCGATCGGGACCCACACGGGGCTCGTGTCGATCGTGCTGGTCGCCTCGGCGGTGTTCCCGCTGATCGCGGTCGGGCTCTCGGTCGCCTACCTCGGCGAGCGTCCGGTGCCGAACCAGTACGTGGGGGTCGGCCTGGTGGCGGCCGGGCTCGTCCTGCTCGGTCTGGCGTGATCGGTCACGCCGGCGCGTGGCGGTAGAACGGGACCGGCTCGGGCGGCGCGGGCGTGTTGCCGAGGACCAGGTCCGCCGCCTTCTCGGCCACCATCATCACGGGCGCGTAGATGTTGCCGTTCGTGATGGAGGGGAACACCGATGCGTCGATCACGCGCAGGCCGTCGATGCCGTGGACGCCCAACGATCCCGGATCCACGACCGCTGTCGGATCGGCGGCGTCCCCCATCGCGCACGTGCACGACGGGTGCAGAGCGGTCTCGCCGTCCCGAGCCACCCACGTCAGGATCTCGTCGTCGGTCTCGACCGCCGATCCGGGCGAGAGCTCGCCGCCTTCGAACGGATCGAACGCGGGCTGGCCCAGGATCCTTCGCACGAGCCGGATCGCCTCCACCCACTCTCGCCGGTCCTGGTCGGTGGACAGGTAGTTGAACCGGAGCGTCGGGTGCGTCCGCGGATCCGTGTCCGTGATCGCCACGGTGCCTCGCGCATCCGAGTTCATGGGGCCGATGTGCACCTGATAGCCGTGGTCGCTCGCCGGCGCCGACCCGTCGTAACGCACGGCGATCGGCAGGAAGTGGAACATCAGGTTCGGGTACGCGACGTCGTCGTTGCTCCGGGCGAACCCGCCTCCCTCGAAGTGGTTCGTCGCCCCCGGACCCCGCTTGAACAGGAGCCACTCCAGACCGACCCGCGGCCGGTTCCGCCAGCGGAGGTACGGCGCGACCGAGACGGGCTGGGTGCACGCGTGCTGGACGTAGACCTCCAGGTGATCCTGGAGGTTCTCGCCGACGCCCGGCACGTCCTGCACGACGTCGATCCCGAGCGCCTTCAGGTCGTCCGCGTTGCCGACCCCCGACAGCTGCAGGGTCTGCGGCGAGTTGATCGCGCCGGCGCACAGCAAGACCTCGCCGGCCTGGATCCGGAACGGGGTCCCTCGGTGGACGTACTCCACGCCCGTCGCCCGGTTCCCGTCGAACAGGATCCGCGTCACGAACGCGCGCGTGATCACGTCGAGGTTGGGCCGCTGCATCACCGGGTGGAGGTAGGCGCGCGCGGCCGACAGGCGGCGCCCGTCGTGCACGTTGCGATCGAAGGCCGCGAACCCCTCCTGCCGGAAGCCGTTCACGTCGTCCGTGAGGGTGAGGCCGGCCTGCTGGACCGCCTCGAAGAACGCGCCGAACAACGGGTTGGTCGCGGGCCCGCGTTCGAGGACCAACGGCCCGGCATGCCCGCGGAACGGGTCGTCGCGCTCGGCCGCCAGACACGTCTCCATCCGTTTGAAGTACGGGAGGCAGTGCGCGTAGTCCCATGCCTGCATCCCGGGGGCCGCCGCCCAGCGTTCGTAGTCCAACGGGTTGCCGCGCTGGAAGATCATCCCGTTGATGCTGCTGGAGCCCCCGAGCACCTTGCCGCGCGCGTGGAAGATCCGCCGGCCGCCCATGTGGGGCTCGGGCTCGGACTCGTACTTCCAGTCGTAGAACCGGCTCCCGATCGGGAACGTGAGCGCGGCGGGCATCTGGATGAAGAGGTCCCAGCTCCGGTCGGGCCGCCCGGCCTCGAGGACGAGGACGCGGTTGGAGGCGTCCGAGGACAGGCGGTTGGCCAACACGCTGCCGGCCGACCCGCCGCCGACGATGACGAAGTCGTAGCGTCCCGCGGTCACGTCCGTGACGGAGTGTGCACCACCCGGCGTCCGCCTGCTCGCCGGCGTTGGGCTCCGGGCGCAACGGCCATCCGTTGCGTCTGCGCAGGCGTAAGCTCCGGCCATGGAGCTTCCCGAGCAGGACGCCTTCGATGAGTCCGTACAGGTGGTGCGGGAGGCGAACGCCCGCGGGATCCCCCTGAAGCTCCTGGGAGGTCAGGCGGTGCGCGTCCTCTGCCCGCTGTTCCCGCATCGGGCCCGGAACGATCAAGACATGGACTTCGCGTGCGTGTCCCCGGCGAAGAAGGGCGTGATCGAGTTCTTCGGGGACAAGGGGTTCCTCGGCGACGCCCGGTTCAACACCCTGCACGGGGACCGTCAGATGTACTTCACGACGGCCGACGGGATGACCTCGGTCGACGTGATCATGGACCGCCTCAACATGTGCCACGTGCTGGTGTTCCGCGACCGGATCGACCGGCTGCCGGACACCCTGGACATCGCGGATCTCCTGCTGACGAAGCTCCAGATCGTGGAGCTGAACGCGAAGGACGTCCACGACCTCCTCCACCTGCTGAGCGCGTTCGAGGTCAGGCAGGGCGACGAGCCGGGGACGATCGGCATGGGCCGGATCGGAGAGCTCGTCGCTTCCGACTGGGGATGGTGGAGGACCGTGACCATGAACCTCGACAAGATCGCGGTGCTCGCCGAAGGCGAGCACCGCGATCTGCTGCCCGAGGGCCGGGCGTTCGACCCGGCGGAGCAGGCACGGAGCCTTCGGACCTTCTGCGACGAGGTGCCGAAAGGGATGAGATGGAAGCTGAGAGCGAAGGTGGGGGACCGGGTCCGGTGGTACGAGCTCCCCGAGGAGGTGGGCCACTAGGCCAAGGTTGCGTGCGACGCAACCGCTGGCTTGCGCCGGTTCGCCCGGCGGGCGGAAGATGCCGACGGTGAAGATCTTCTTCGTGACCGATCTCCATGGTTCGGAGATCTGCTGGAAGAAGTTCCTGAACGCGGGGGCGTTCTACAAAGCCGACGTCGTGATCCTCGGCGGGGACGTGACCGGCAAGGCCATGGTGCCGATCGTCCAGCATGCGGACGGCTCCTGGGAGGCGTCCCTGCAGGACCACCGCGACACGCTCCAGACCGAGGCAGAGCTCCAGGACTTCGAGACGCGCGTCATGAACCGCGGGTATTACCCGATCCGCGTCTCCGACGAGGAATATCGCGCGATGCAGGACGACGCGGACCTGGTCGACAAGCGCTTCAAGGAGGTCATGCTCGACGGCACCGCCCGCTGGCTCGACATGGCGGAGGACAAGCTGGCCGGCAAGGGCATCCGTGTGATCGCCTGTCCGGCGAACGACGACATGTTCGAGATCGACGACCAGCTCGCGCATGCGAGCCTGGTGGAGACCGGCGACGAGGATCACCCGATCGACCTCGATGGGTTCACGATGGTCTCGATGGGATGGACGAACCCCACCCCCTGGCACACGTTCCGCGAGGAAGAGGAGCCGGAGCTGGCGGTGCGGATCCAGAGGGCGCTCAAGGCCGTCGAAGACCCTTCGACCACCATCTTCAACTTCCATGCTCCCCCTTACGGATCGAAGCTCGACAACGCCCCCGCGCTGAACGAGGACCTCACGTACAAGTCGGGTGGGCAGGCGCTGCGACCCGTCGGTTCCACCTCGGTCCGGGACGCCGTGAAGACGTTCCAGCCGCTGCTCTCGCTGCACGGGCACATCCACGAGAGCAAGGGCGCGGCACGGATCGGGTCGACGCTCGCGCTGAACCCCGGCAGTTCCTACGAAGAGGGCATCCTGCAGGCGGCGGTCGTCAACATCGACACGAAGAAGCGGAAGGTCAAGAACTACCAACTGGTGAACGGCTGACCGGCCGTTCCGACCCTGGGGAGGGGTGCAGATGGCAGCGGTAACCGGCGAAGGTCCGACCCTGTTCCTGCGCAAAGCGACGGGGCTGGTGAAGGGGTGGTCGAAGTTCGACGCGTTCCTCTACTCCTTCATGTCGGTCAATTTCGTCACGCTCGGGCTCTTCTTCGCGCTCGCGGTCCTCGGGTACGTGCCGACCGGACAGGTGCTCCCCGCGCTCCTCGTCTCGGGCATCTTCGTCACGTTCCTCGTGATCACCTACGCGGGGCTGATCTCGGTGATGCCGCGCGCCGGCGGCGACTACGTGTGGCAGAGCCGTGTCCTCGGCGGGGGTGTCGCGTTCGTGCTGGCCGTCACGGGGTGGTGGTTCATCCTGTGGTACTGGACGCCGGTCTACGCGACGATCCTGAACGTCGAGGTCCTCCAACCGTTAGCCGCGGTGTTCAAGTGGAACGGGATGCTGACGTGGCTGGGGACGAAGAACGGCTTGTTCGTGGTCTGCATCGTGACGGCGCTCCTGGCCGGGTTCCTGGTCTCGCTCGGGATGGAGGGCTACGCGAAGGTCCAGAAGTACTGCTTCTACCTGGGCATGGGGGCGCTCGCGTTCATCATGCTCGTGATGCTGTTCGGCTCGCGGGCGGGATTCCAGAGCTCGTTCGACTCCGAATCGACACGCCTGTTCGGCGCCGCCCCCGGCGCGTACCAGGCGACGATCGATCTGGCGGGTGGGGCCTCCGCCCTTCCGGCGAAGATCGGCTTCTCGCCGTTCCTGGGCGACAGCCTGCTGTTGATCCCGTTCCTGTGCTTCTGGATCCTGTGGCCGAACTGGGGCGCGACGCTCTACGGCGAGGTCCGCGGCGCGAGCGACTTCAAGCGGGTCATGAGCGGGATGATGTACGGCCTGTGGGTCACGATCGCGGTCGCCGTCGTGTTCCTGCTGCTCGCGTCGAAGTTCTTCGGGTGGAACTTCTTCAACGCCGGGAACGTGAACTTCATCAACTACTTCTACGGGTACACGACCGATCCTGGACCAGCCAAGGTCTGGACGTATCCGCCG
>VAYF01000019.1 GCA_005883885.1 Actinomycetota bacterium
ACTTCTACGACCGGCTGGACGTTCGCGTCCTGCTTCGGCCGACGTTGGAGCGGCTGCGCGGCGAGCTGAACGAGACGATCCACCTCGGCGTGCTCGACGGCGCCGACGTCGTGTACGTCGACAAGCTGGAACCGACCCAGCCGATCGCCCTGAGCTCGAAGGTCGGCGGGCGGAACCCGGCGCACTGCACCGCGGTCGGCAAGGCGCTTCTCGCGTGGACGTATCCGACCAGCGAGCGACTTTCGACGTGGGCGATCGAACATGCCCCGCTCGCCCATCCGACCGAACGGACGATAGACCGGCCGGATGCGCTCGCTCGCGAGATGGCGCGGATCCGCACCGACGGGTTCGCGAAGGACATGGAGGAGTCGGAGGCGGGCGTGCGCTGCGTCGCGGCGCCCGTGTTCTTCGGCGCGGACGGTCCCGTTGCGGCCATCTCGATCTCTGCACCGAAGGGGCGCCTCCCCGCGACACGGATGCGTGAGGTCGTCCGCTCCTTGCTCCGCGAGATCGCCGCGACCCCGAGCGCCTCCCGGGCCGCCGGCTGAGGTTGGTCTTCCTCGGTTGACCGGGCGGCATCCGTTCCGTGAAGATACGCGAGGAGCGGGCACCGCAGAACAGCATTCCGCCTGACGGAACGCTCGTGACGGGGAGGCGCGTGGACCCGAACGCTGAGATCAGGACCGACCGGGCGCCCCGGGGGACCGGCGCGTATTCGCAGGCCGTCCGGGCCGGCGACTTCGTCTTCATCTCGGGACAAGGTCCCCTGGATCCGGGAACGCTCCAGGTCCAGGGCGACACGATCGAGGAGCAGACCGAGCACACCCTCCGGAACCTCGCGGCGGTCGCCGCAGCCGCCGGAGGGAGCCTGGCCGACGTGGTCAAGGTCTCGGCGTTCCTGTCATCGATCGAGCTGTTCCCGGCCTTCAACGCCACGTACGAGCGGATCTTCGCGACCGAACCCAGGCCCGCGCGGACCACGGCGGGCGCGGAGCTTCGCGACATCCTGGTCGAGATCGACGCCGTCCTCTTTCTGCCGAACGGGCAGCCGAACGGGCTGCCGAACGGGTGAGCATGGACCTCGACGACCTGGATACGCCGTCGCTGGTGATCGACCTCGATACGCTCGAACGCAACATCGGCGAGATGGCCGCCGTCGCCCGGGAGGCCGGCGTCCGGCTCCGACCGCACACGAAGACCCACAAGTCCCCAGAGATCGCCCGGATGCAGGTGGACGCCGGAGCGACCGGCATCACCGTGGCGAAGCTCGGCGAGGCCGAGGTCATGGCCGATGCCGGCCTCGACGACCTCCTGATCGCGTTCCCCCTGGTGGGTGAACGGAAGCTGGGGCGCCTTCGGGAGCTGCTCGAGCGCGCGCAGGTGCGCCTGAGCCTGGACGACGTGGAGGTCGCCGAGGGTGTCGGGCGGGTGGGCAAGGAGCTCGGGCGCGACGTCCCGGTGCTCGTCGAGGTGGACACGGGGTTGCACCGGATGGGCCGCGAGGCGGGCGATCCGTCGGCGCGGCTGGCACTGGACATCGCGGGCGTCCCCGGCGTCGAGGTCGTGGGGCTGCTGACCCACGCGGGTCACGCGTACCGCGCGGGCGATCCCGGCGAGCTCCGGACGATCGCCACGCGCGAAGCCATGGACGTGCTCGACACGGCGGAGCGATGCGAACACGAGGGCCTCCCCATCCGAGAGATCAGCGTCGGATCCACACCGACCGCTGGGGTCGCGGCGGCCGTTGACGGCGTCACCGAGATCCGCCCGGGCACCTACGTCTTCAACGACGTGCAACAGATGCGGCTGGGGATCGCGACCGAGGAGACGTGCGCGGCGACGGTCCTCGCGACCGTCGTTGCGCGTCCGACCGCAGAACGGTTCCTGATCGACGGCGGGACGAAGTCGTTCTCGTCGGACGGCGGCGACGGCCCGCCCTTCCCGGGGCGGGGCGTCGTCGTCGGACGGCCCGACCTGGTGCTGGACTTCATGAGCGAGGAGCACGGCGTCGGCCACCTGGTGGGCGACGCCGAGCTCCGGATCGGCGAGCGCCTCCAGGTGATCCCGCTGCACGTGTGCTCCACGGTCAACCTCTTCGACGCGGCGTTCGGTGTGCGCGACCGGGTTGTGGAGCGCGAGATCGCGATCGCCGCCCGGGGCAAGGTGCAGTGATGCGCGGCCTCGACGGCAAAGGGGTCCTGATCGTCGGGGGCACGAGCGGGATCGGGCTCGCGACCGCGCGTCGCTTCCTCGAGGAGGCCTCGCGCGTCTTCGTGGCGGGCAACGACGAGGCGGAGCTGAAGGAGACCCGAGCCACCCTGGGCGAGCTGGGGACGATCGATGGACTCGTCGGCGATGTGAGCGTCGAGGGCGACGTGGAGGCGATCGTGCGCGGCGCAACAGCGTTCCTGTCGCGGATCGACGTGCTGATCAACAACGCCGGCGTCGCGCACAAGGCCCCGTTCCTCGAAACGCGAACGGAGGCCTGGGATCGGACGATCGCGGTCAACCTCCGCGGGATGTTCCTCGCCGCCCGCGCCGTCGGCCGCCTGATGGCGGCCGACGGCGCGGGCGGCGCGATCGTGAACATGGCGTCCACGAACGCGCTTGGCGGCGAGGAGCTCTACGCCGCCTACAACGCGTCGAAGGGCGGGGTCCTCCAGCTCACCCGGACGATGGCGCTCGAGCTCGGGTCCGCGGGCATCCGGGTGAATTGCCTCTGCCCGGGCTTCATCGACACCCCGCTCAACCGCGGGCTCGAGGACGAGGCGTGGATCCAGGCCTACGAGCGGGAGCACATCCCGCTCGGACGTCGCGGCCACGCCGATGAGGTCGCGGCCGCGTACGCCTTCCTCGCGTCGGAGGAAGCCTCGTTCATCCACGGCGCCGCCCTGGTGATCGACGGCGGCCAGACGGCGGTGATGTGACGTGGGGACGCCGCTCGACGAGCTTCGTGAGCTCCCGACCGGCTCCGGTCGCGTGGCCGTGACGTGGCTCGGCCAGGCGGGTTTCGCGCTCCGTTCGCGGCAGACGACCGTCCTGATCGACCCGTTCCTGTCACCGCACGAGGGCCGCCGGTACGAGTCGGCGCTGCCGGCCGCCGCGGCAACGGGCGTCGACCTCGTCTTCTGCTCGCACGAGCACGTCGATCATCTCGATGCCGCCAGCGCCCCCGCGATCGCGACAGCATCGCCGGGCGCGACGTTCGTCGTGCCGGCGCCCATCGTCGAGATGGTTACCGAGGCCGGGATCGCGAAGGAGCGCGTCCTCGGGGTCCAACCCGGCGAGACCCACGAGCTCGACGGGATCATCGTTCGCCCGGTTCCGGCCCGTCACGGGGTCACGATGGCCGATGCGTACGGCTTCGGCGAAGAGCTCTCCGGCGGGCTGATCCGGTTCGTCGGGTTCGTGCTCGAGATGGACGGCGTCCGCATCTATCACGCCGGGGACACGATCCACTACGAGGGGATGGAGGCCACGGTCGGGGCGCTCCGACCGCACGTTGCCCTCTTGCCGATCAACGGTCGTCACGCCGAACGCGAGGCCCGAGGCATCGTCGGGAACCTCAACGAACGCGAGGCCGCGTGGCTGGCGGCGACGATCGGGTCGGAGACGCTGATCCCGATGCACCACGACCTGTTCACGAGGAACCTCGGATCGGCGGCCGAGGTCGTGGAGGCGGCCGAGGAGGAGGGCCGCGTGGTGACGGTCCTCGTTCCTCACCGGGAGACCCCGTTCGTCCTGGTGGCGGGCAGAGAACGATGAGGGCGCTCGTGTACCTCGGACCACGCCGGATGGAGCTGCAGGAGGTTCCCGACCCCGTCGCCGGGCCGGGCGACGTGGTGATCGACTCGGTCGTGTCCGCCGTCTGTGGGTCGGATCTCCACGGGTTCCGGGAGGCCAGCCCGCGGCGGATCCCTCCCCTCGTGATGGGTCACGAGACGATCGGACGGATCGGAGCCGTCGGGACCGGTGTCGATCCCGAGCGGCTGGGACAGCGCGTCGTGCTGAAGCCGATCATCTCTTGCGGCAGGTGTGCGGCGTGTCGCGCCGGCGACATCAACCGCTGCCGTGAGGGGCGATTGGTCGGTCGCGACCTGGCCGGCGGCTTCGCGGAGCGGTTCGCGGTCCCGGCGACGGCCGCCGTCCCCGTCCCGAGCGAGCTCCCCGATGAGGTCGCGGTGCTCACGGAGCCGCTCGCGAACGCCGAGCACGTCACCGAGCGGGCCGTGCGTGAGGGCGACGTGGTGTTCGTGATCGGCTCCGGGCCGATCGGCGCCCTCATGGTTCGCGCAGCGTTCCTCCATCGCGCGCGTCAGGTCATCGTCACGGACACGAACCCCGAACGGTTGGCGTTCGCCGTCGCGCAGGGCGCCGAGGGCGTCCCCGGCGACGATGCCCTCGAGGCGGTCACGGCCGCGACGGACGGATGGGGCGCAGACGTGGTGATCGATGCCGCCGGCTTCGAGACCACATGGGCGCTCGGTCTGCAAGCGATCCGCCCGGGCGGACACATCTTCGAGATCGGGCTCGGCGCGCCCCGGGGGATGGTCGAGTTCTTCACCGTGCTGGGCAAGGAGGCGACGATCACCGGGTCGTACGCGTGGAGCGACCAGGACTTCGCCCGGTCGCTCGAACTCCTCGCCGGCGGTGCGCTGACCCCGGACGGATGGCTCACGCGCGTCCCGCTCGCCGAAGGGCAGCAGGCGTTCGAGGATCTGGCCGATCGCGGGCAGCCGTTCAAGGTGCTCCTGGAGCTCGGATGAAACTGCTCTCCTACGACGGCGGGTTCGGTCGGGTCGAGGACGGCGCGGTCGTGCCGATGGGCGATGACCTCGTTCGCTTCCTCGCGACCGGCGCCGTGCAGACCGGCGCCCCGGTCCCGCTCGCCTCCGTGCATCTCCGGGCGCCCGTCCCGCGACCCGGCAAGGTGATCTGCGTCGGTCTGAACTACCGGGATCACGCCGAAGAGTCCGGGCAACCGATCCCGGATGAGCCGGTGCTGTTCGCGAAGTTCGCCAACAGCGTGACCGGCCCGGGCGAGATGATCGTCGTCCCGCCCGCCGTCGAACAACCCGACTACGAAGCCGAGCTCGGCGTCGTGATCGGACGCGAGGCGCACCGCGTGGACGAACGGACGGCCCTCGAACACGAAGGCGATCGACGGGTTCCTGCCGATGGGGCCGTGGCTCGTCACCAGCGACGAGATCCGCGATCCGCAGACGCTCCGGATCCGGTGCGAGGTCGACGGCGAGACCGTGCAGGACTCCTCGACGGCCCAGATGATCTTCGGCGTCGCGGAGCTGATCGCGTTCGTGACCCGGACGATCAGCCTCGAGCCGGGCGACGTGATCGCGACCGGGACCCCGCCCGGGGTCGGGATGGCCAGAACGCCGCCGCGCTGGCTCCGCGACGGAGACGAGGTGACGGTGGACATCGAGCGCGTCGGTGCGCTCACGAACGCGGTGCGGATGGACGCTCCGATGGGAGGTACAGGATGAAACGGCTGTGGCTCGTCGTCCCCTTGGCGCTCGTGGTGATCGCGAGCGCGTGCAGTTCCAGCAGCAGCACCGCCACGTCGAGTGGCTCCGTCACGGGGCAGGTCACCCTCACGATGTGGATGGGCTACACCCCGCCCCCGCCCGTGGATCAATCGCAGGAGTACCTGTCGATCCAGGACATGGTGACCCGGTTCGAGGCAGCCCACCCGAACATCCACATCGACCTGCAGTACGTCAACAGCGACAACGCCCTCCAGAAGGCGACCGTCGCGTTGCAGGGCGGCAAGCAACCGGACATCTCCTACCAATACGGGACGAACATGCCGCAGCTCGCCACGGCGCCGAAGCTCGTCGACCTGACACAGCGCGTGCAGGATCCCTCGTTCGACTGGAACGACTTCTTCGAGGGTGAGCGTGCGGTCGCGACCGTCGACGGCCGCGTCCTGGGGATCCCGGCGCTCGTCGACAACCTGGCGATCGTCTACAACAAGGACCTCTTCGCGAAGGCGGGCGTCCCGACGCCGAGCCCGGACTGGACCTGGGACGACGTGCGCGCCGCAGCGAAGGCGACCACCGACCCCGCGAACAAGGTGTTCGGGCTGGTGTTCCCCGCCGACGGGAGCGAGACGATGGTGTGGCAGTTCGAGGCGATGCTCTGGGAGGCGGGCGGCGACATCCTGAACGCCGACAACACCCAGGCCGCGTTCAACTCTCCGGCCGGGGTCCGAGCCGCGACGATGCTCCAGCAGATGCAGCAGGACGGGTCGCTCTACCTCGACTTCCATCCCGACTCGGGCCAGTACACCAACCTCTTCAACTCGGGCAAGATCGGCATGTTGATCACCGGTCCCTGGGACCTCTCCGCGTTCCCCAACGTGCACTACGGCGTGGTGCAGATGCCGTCGTTCGACCCCGGCGGAAGCCACATCACGATCGCCGGTCCCGACAACTGGGTGATCTTCGACAACGGTCCCGATCGGGTGGAGGCCTCGTGGGAGTTCCTGCAGTTCATGGCATCCCCTGAGAACGTCCTCAAGGACTCGCTCGCGACGAGCCACCTGCCCACGCGAGCATCGGTCGAACAGTTGCCCGGCTTCGCGACGTTCGACTCCAAGTACCCCGGCGTGGGGACCTTCGCCCAGAACCTGGTGAACGTCACGAAGGCGCGGCCGCAGGTCACGCAGTATCCGCAGGTCTCCAGCTTCCTCGGGCTGGCGCTCGTGAGCATCCTGCAGGGCCAGGCCTCGCCGCAGGATGCGCTCAACCAGGCGGCGAACCAGGCGAACGGCGTCCTGGCGGTACCGGCGTAGCCATGGCGGTCCGAGGGGCGAACGTCCGTCGCGTGGTCACGTCCGACCACGTCGTCGGGTGGGCGTTCGCCTCTCCGGCCGTTCTCTTGATCGTCGTGTTCGGGTTGATCCCGATCGTGTGGTCGGCGCTCCTGTCGTTCCAGAAGACGAACCTGCTCTCGCCCCCGCACTGGGTCGGGCTGTCCAACTACCGTGCGCTGCCGAAGGATCCGCTGTTCGAGCAGTCGATGGTCCACAGCGCGATCTACACCGTGCTGTTCGTCCCGCTCTCGGTCGCCGGAGGGCTCCTCACGGCCGTCGCTCTGAACCGGCCCCTCCGCGGGATCCGCATCTACCGCACCGCCGTCTTCGTCCCCGTGGTCGTCTCGACGATCGCGACCGTCATCATCTTCCTGTGGGTCTTCGACCCGAACTTCGGGCTCGCCAACTGGCTCCTGGGCAAGGTGGGCCTCGGGCCGTTCGCGTTCTTCACGAGTTCGAACGGCGCGCTGTACTCGATCGTCGCGATGACGGTATGGGGATGGATCGGGTTCAACGTGATCGTCT
>VAYF01000020.1 GCA_005883885.1 Actinomycetota bacterium
CACCTGAACGGCGTCCGAACCCGGTTGGACGGCGCCCGTCGAGATCCGGTCGCCGTGGCGGAATCGGAGCAGTCGCATAGGCCCCGCGAGGCTATCGCATCGTCCCCGAGCCGCCGCGACGTGTTAGGCCAGGTGTTCGCCTCTCGCGAACGTGGCACCGACCTGGCGCCAGTACCCGGCGATGGGTTCGACGGGTGTCAAAGAGGAGAGCTCCTCCCCCGGCGCGTCGTAGAGGGTGAGCTCGAAGGATCCGGTGAACGCCGGGCCCAGCTCGACGTCACGCGAGCGGAGGGTCACGATCTCGTCCAGCACGTCGGAGCCTGTCGCGTCGATCGAGGGCATCCAACGCGAATGCAACATCGGCAGGGCGTTGACGAACCCTCCCGTGTCGGACCCGCGCTCGATCGTGAACCGCGTGTCGATCAGACGTCGGTCGTTCGCTGCGAGCGTTGCTCCGAACGAGCCGCCCGGCTCGAGCCGGGGACCGGCACGTCCCACCGAGACCGGTCGGGTCATCCAGATGGACCCGAGCTTCTTCGGATACCCCTGGAACCACCCGCGCGCCAACGCGAAGTCCTTGTCGACCCAGATGAGGACGCACCGCGAGTACGTCTCTCCGCGATAGCGACACCGGACGACGACGAAGCACTCCTTGTATTGCGACCGCATCGGATCGAGCAACTCCTCGCCGCCTTCGGAAGACGACTGCCAGTCTGCGAAGACGACGGCGACGGCGTCGGGGTCCTCTGCCGGTTCCACCCCCGTGGGCAGCCACGCCGCGACCGCGCCGGGCTCCGCGCGGTACTCGAGCGTCAGAACGTCGCCCGAGTAGTGCCAGGGCGGGGCCGGGATGATGGAGGCGCGCCCCTCGGGGGACCGCGGCGCGAAGAACCCGCTGAGATCCGGCACGCGGCCTATCCTACGGCCGGTGGAGACGCGACGGATCCTGGTGGACGGGATGCCGATGACGGTCACGCGCGACGGTGACGTGCTGATCGCGCCCGACGGGCGAACCCTCGCGGTGGATGGATCCGTCCACGCACCGCCTGTCGACCCGACGAAGATCATCTGCGTCCATCTGAACTACGAGAGCCGGCGGGCAGAGTTCCAGGCGAGGCTCGGCGACGCCCCGACGTACTTCCACAAACCCATCTCGGCGTTGAACGCCCACGGCGGCGAGGTGGTGCGGCCGCCGCGGTGCCGCTTCCTCAACTACGAAGGGGAGATCGCGATCGTGATCGGCCGTCGGGCGAGGCACATCGACCCCCACGACGCCGGATCGTTCATCCGCGGCTTCACGATCGCGAACGACTTCGGCCTCCACGACTTCCGGGACACCGATGCGGGCTCGATGCTGCGGGTGAAGGGCTCCGACACGCTCTGCCCGCTGGGCCCCGGTCTGGTTGACGATTGGGACTTCCACGGCAAGGCGATCGAGACGCGGGTCAACGGCGCGCCCGCGCAGGCAGGGAACACCGACGAGATGATCTGGGACATGCACTACCTGATCGCCGATCTGGCACGGACGATCACGCTGGAGCCCGGCGACGTCATCTTGTCCGGCACGCCGGCGCACTCGCGTCCGGTCGAACCCGGCGACGTCGTAGAGGTCGAGGTCGAAGGACTCGGGATCCTCCGCAACACGATCGTCGACGGCGACGTCCCGGTCCGCGATGACGTCGGAGCGCAGCCGAGCGCGTCCGAAGAGGTCGTCTCGACCGCCCTCGGAGGCGACTGGGAGTTCCGCGGCATCCGTGCGCCGCGGCGCGATTGACGAGGAGAGCTCGACCGACCGGGAACTCGCGTTCTCCACCTCGTTCTTCTAGGCTCCCTGTCGGAACCGCACCCGTCGGTTCGTCAACACGGTGAACGCCGCCGCCGAGGCGGCCGCCGGAAGGGGGCCTCATGCCCGAGTTCACGATCCAGATCGATGCGCCACCGGAGCTGATCTTCGACGAGCTTTCGCACGTCGAGCAGCACCCGTCGTGGGCCAACCCGAAGTCACAGATGACGATGGAGCAGACGAGCGGTGACGGACCTGGCCCCACCGCCACGTACCGCTCGAGCGGGGTGTTCACCGGCAAGGCCGTGTCCGCGGACATCTCCGTGACGAAGTTCGATCGACCCCGCGAGTTCTCGATCCGCTCGGATCAGCATCAAGATGGCAAGAAGGATTCTTGGTACGAGAACGACTACACGTTGCGGCCGAACGGCAGCGGGACCGCCCTGTCGAAGCACGTCACCGGGAGCATCGGTCCCTTCGTCTTCGCTCTCGCCTACCCGGCGATCCGCAAGGATGCCATGACCTCGCTGCGGAACCTGAAGAAGGCCGTCGAGGCGAAGGCCGCGACCGGAGGTACCGTCTGAGGCATGATCGACGCGCTCGGACAGATCGACCTCGCGAACCCCGACCACTACGTCGAGGGGGTCCCGTTCGAGTGGTTCGACCGGCTCCGCCGCGACCACCCCGTCGTGTGGCATCCGGAGCAGCCCCCGAACGGGGGGTTCTGGGCCGTCACGAGGCACGATGACCTCACGGCCGTCCACATGGACTGGGAGACGTTCTCGTCTGAGATCGGCGCTGTCGGCCTGGAGGAGCTCGACGAGGAGCAGCTGCAGATCCGCAACTCGATGCTCGAGACGGATCCGCCGCGCCATACGCAGATGCGGAAGATCTGTTCGAAGCGATTCAGCGCGCGCGGCGTCGGCGTCTACGAGGACTGGATCCGCGACGTCGCACGCGGCGTGCTCGACCGCGCCCTCGCCCCAGGCGAGCCGTTCGACTTCGTCGGCGAGATCAGCCGCGAGCTCCCGATCCGGTTCCTCTGTTCGATCTTCACCGTGCCTCAGGAGGACGCGCCTGACCTGATCGAATGGGGCGATCAGATGATCGCGAACAAGGACCCGGATCTCTCCGCCGCCGTGGTCGACCGCGAGGACACCGAGGAATACCGGCTGCTGCCGTTCCGTTCGCCGACGGCGCGCAAGGTGTTCGCGTACGCCGACCGCCAGCGCGACCTGCGGCTCGCGGATCCAGCGGACGACGTGATCGCCGCCCTCGTCGCCGCGCAGAACGAAGGTATCCTCAACGAGCGCGAGTACCACAACTACTTCGCGCTCCTGCTGATCGCCGGCAACGAGACGACCCGTCATACGATCAGCTCGGGGATGCTCGCGCTCGCCGAGCATCCCGACCAGCTGCAGCTCCTCCAGGACGAGCCCGACCTGATCCCGAGGGCGGTGGAGGAGATCCTCCGTTGGGCGACGCCGGTGATGCATTTCCGGAGGACGGCGACCCGAGACGTGGAGTTGCGAGGTCAACGGATCAGGGCCGGCGACAAGGTCGTGACCTGGTACATCAGCGCGAACCGCGACGAGGACGTCTTCCCGGACCCCTACAGGTTCGACGTGACGAGGACCCCGAACGATCACGTCACGTTCGGACCGGGCGGGCCGCACTTCTGTCTGGGGGCGCACCTCGCACGCCTGGAAACGAAGATCCTCTTCCAAGAGCTGCTGCCCCGTCTGCGATCGATCGAGATCCTGGGCCCGGTGGAGCGGATCCGATCCGATTTCGTGAACGGCATCAAGCGGATGCCCGTGCTGATCCAGTCGCCCTGATCAGCACGGAGGAGCGGTGGCCGCGACCGGGGTTGAGCGGAAGCGGGAACGGTGGCCGTGGCGCCTGGCGGAAGTTGAAGTCATCTGAGAGATCACCGAGCCCCGGAGCGTCTTCGGCGATGAAGGGTCGGCTGTCCGGCCTCCCGTCCGTCGCGGGATCGATCCTCTGTCCACCGAGGAAGTCGTCCTCGATGAACCGGAGGTAGGAGTCGGTCGACAGGACCTGGTGATCGATGAAGCCGCGCCGTGCATAGGGGCTGATCACGAGACCGGGAACTCGGAGCCCGAGCCCCTGACCGTTCACGGTTGGCGGTGCGACATGGTCGTAGAAGCCGCCCCAGTCATCCCACGAGAGGAAGATCGCGGTGCTGTTCCAGTCGGGGCTGTTCATGACCGCGTTCACGATCCTCGTCACCCACGCCTGCCCGACGGCGATCGAGTTCGGAGGGTGTTCGCTGCGCCGATCGTTGGGCACGATCCAAGAGACCGACGGGAGGGTCCCCTTCCTCGCATCCCGGAAGTAGGAACGGGCCGGCTGGATGTCCGAGATCTGGTGGTCCTCCCATACCGTCTGGAAACCGGGAAGCGGGTTCCAGATGCCCGGGGTCGATGCCGACTGCGCCCGATGACGGCAAACGATCTGCCCATCGGGGCAATCCGGTTGGGTGCCGTGCACCACGAAGTAGCGCCAGCTCACGTGCGCTCGATGCAGGAGATAGGTGAGGTCGGTCCACGCGTACGGGCGCGCGCGGGCGACGTAGCGGCGTTCGGCTCGGGCGATCTCGTCCCGCCGGAATCCGAGATACGTCGAACACGTCATGGGGTCGTGGGGGTCCGGACACCGAGCGCTCCACCCGGAGACCAGGTCGAGATGCGATGGCAGGCTCCACGAACGCACGCCCTCGAACAGATGATCCTGC
This sequence comes from Actinomycetota bacterium, assembly GCA_005883885.1. GTDB lineage: Bacteria > Actinomycetota > UBA4738 > UBA4738 > HRBIN12 > AC-51. The sequence goes on from VAYF01000020.1 coordinate 4,542, forward strand.
AGGACGAAGCGACGCGCATATGCCCAGTAGTTCGGGATCTCGGAGGCGGTGTGGTAACCGACGACGTCCGGGACCCGAGTCCGCTCGGAGGAACCGCCACATCGCGGTGCGTGGGGATCATGGACGCAGAGCCGCTGCCCGCCCGCGCGCAAGGCCTGAACGAAGCCATCCATGCGTCCGCCGTTGATGTCTGTTCTCGCAGCCCAGGTCGTATGCGGGCCGCCGAGATCGATCAGGTGCGAGTCGTGGAACGGGCGGACGCACTGCCCGGCGTGCGGGTCCGGGATGCAGACGGTCGGTTCCCGGCCTCGCATCGGGATACCGTCCGCACCTGGGAACGTCCCGAAATAGTTGTCGAACGAACGGTTCTCCTGCATGACGACGATGACGTGCTTGATCTTCTGGATGCCCCCGGCGATCAGCGGCCGAGCAGGGATGGTCTCCGGGGCGACGTGCCGTGGAGGGACCACATGCACGAGCACCGCTCCAGCGATCAGGGCGAAGGTCGCACCCACGAT
>VAYF01000021.1 GCA_005883885.1 Actinomycetota bacterium
ACCGGTGATGATGAAGAACTGGCTCCCGCCGGTGTTGGCCCCGCCGTTCGCCATCGCCACGGTCCCGGCCGTGTAGTGCTCCTTGCCGGTCAACTCGTCCGGGATCGTGTAGCCCGGGCCGCCCGAGCCGGTGCCCAGCGGGTCACCGGTCTGGATCACGTCGATCGAGTCGACCACCCGGTGGAAGAACAGACCGTCGAAGAAGCCCTTGTCCGCGAGGAACACGAAGCTGGCCGCCGTCTGCGGCGCCGTCGCCGTGTCCAGCTGGATCTTGATCGTGCCGCACGACGTCTGCATCACGGCCGTGTAGACCGTGTCCTTGGCAAGGACGTCCTTCGCCGCCGGAGCGTGGTCGAACTGCGGCTTCGGGGTATCGGCAGCCGCGGGGCGCTTCCCGCCGCAGGCGACCTGCTTGGCCGGCGACCCTTGTGCCGTCACCGTCCCGGTCTTCGTCGGCAGCCCCGTGGCCGGGGCCGACGGCGTGGTGGTGACGGAGGGTGTGGCCCCGACGGTCGGGTTGTCGTTGCCACCCACGACGAACGCCACCCCGATGCCGATGGCGGCGAGGCCGACGACGGCTCCGACGATGCCGGCGGTGAGCCGGCGGCGGCGTTGCGACTGCGTCTGCTCGGCCCTGCGACGCGCGGCGAGCTTCGCGAGCTGGCGTTCCCTCGACCGGCTGGGCATGGCGGGACAGGTTATCGAACGCCCAGGGCCTCGAGCGCGAGGCCGTCGAGGATGTCGGTCTCGGACACGAGCGTCCGCTCGTATCCGAAGCGGCGCATCGTTTCCACGAGGATCACGGCGCCGGCGACGATCACGTCGCCGCGGCCGGGAGCCATCACCGGGATCGCCGCTCGGGCTTCGTTCGTCATGCCGGCGAGGACGTCGAGCACGCGCTCGACCTCGGCCGCGTGCAGCCACGTGCGGTGGATCCGATCGGGGTCGTAGCGGCCGAGGCCGAGCGCGATCGCCTTGATCGTGGTCGCCGTTCCCGCGACGCTGACGAAGGTCCGCGCTTCGCCGACGGGAACCGCTGCGGCCGCCTCCCCGATCCCTCGCCGGACCCCCCTGCGGAGGCGATCCAGATCATCCGGCGTCGGAGGGTCGTTGCGGATCGAGCGCTCGGTCAACCGAACGGAGCCCATCTGCACGCTGATCGCATGGTCCGTGAGCGTCGGGTGCCGGCCGAGCACGAACTCGGTCGATCCACCACCGATGTCCACGACGAGGAACGGGCCGGCGCTCGGATCGAGTCCGCGCGTCGCGCCGAGGAACGAGAGCGCTGCCTCCTGCTCACCCGTGATCACCTCGAGCTCGGAGCCGGCGGATCGGCGGACCGCGTCGGCGAGCTCGTCGCGGTTCGCGGCGTCGCGCGTCGCGCTCGTCGCGCCGACGCGGATCATCTCCGCCGCGAGGGCACGCGCGCGGCGGCAGTACCGGTCGATCACCGCGATCGTCCGCGCCAGCGCTTCGGGTTCGAACCGGCCCGTCCGATCGACGCCGACGCCGAGCCGCGTGATGATCATGTCGCGCGCGAGCTCGGTTGGCTCTTCCGTCCCGTCGGGACCCGGCTCGAGGACGAGCAGACGGCATGAGTTCGTCCCTTGATCGATCGCCGCGACGCGGTGCGCCCGCTGCGTCGGGTGCACCGGCTCCACCCGCTGGGCGACCCAGGCTCCCACGACGTCGTCGCCGCCACCCAGTCGGTTCGCGTAGTGGGCGTGCAGGCACTTGATGCCCCGGCGCGTACCGCCGACGCCACCCCAGGCTCGCGCGTCCGGGAGGGCGCGGGCCCGATCCTCCGCAGCCTCCTCGTGCGCAGCAGCGACCGCCGCCCCGAACATCTCGTCGTCGTTCGCGCGCTCGTTGAGCCTCGCGATCCAGCCGTCGGCTTCCAGCCGGGAGACGGTCTTGACCGCGTCGGGACAGGTGAGCCAGTAGGTGGTCGGGAACGGCGCGCCGTCCGCATCCAAGGGCGCATTCCGGATCACCAGGGGGTGGCCGCCGGTGCACCGGGCCGTCACCGTGAACGGGACCGTGGGCTCGCGACCGAGCTGCTCGGCGACGGTTGCGAGATCTGCCGCACGCAGTTCGCTGTGCTGGACGCTGGAGCTGCCCGTGTTCGTCAACCGGTTGACGACCCTGCCGCGGTCTTGGCGGCTTCGTTCGTCAACATCCTCACGACGGCAACGGCCGTCGTTGTCGTGAAGGTGTTGACACGAACCTCAAGCAGGATGGCCACGCTCCTGGTAACAGGTTGACACGCGGGCGTGCGGGGCGAGGTCGAGGCCTCTCCTACTTGCGCTTGTGCTCGGTCGCGCGCCGGAAGTCGACCTGCCGCTCCTCGCTCTGCCGCATGAACTTCTTCAGCATCTGCTCGAAGCCGGGGTCCGAGCCGCGGCGCGGGGCCCGCGGCGGTGCCGGGTCTTGGAGCGCCTTGATGGACAGGTCGATCTTGCCGTCGTCCTTGATCGCCACGACCTTCGCCTCGACGCTGTCGCCCTCGCGGAGATGTTCCCGGACGTCCTTCACGTAGTTCCTGTCGATCTCGGAGATGTGGACGAGGCCCATCCGCCCGTCCTCGAGCTGCAGGAACGCTCCGTAGTTCTCGATCCGCGCCACGGTGCCCGTGATGGTCGCACCGATCTCGATCTCAGCGATGTCGCCGTCCCCTTCCGCCGGTCCGGGCCGCTCCCGGACGCCGGCCAAGTGTGCGGGACCGGCCCGTCACCCGTCAATCGAGGTGACGGCCGTCCCGTAGCATCGCCCCATGGAGGTCCGGACGCACGACGACCCCGCCGCGTGGCTGGAAGCCGTCCTGCCGCTGCTCATGCTCGACGAGGCTCGCCACGACCTCCACCTGGGCCTGGTGCACACGCTGGTGCACCACCCGTCGATCTATCCGTCGAAGCACCTCTGGAGCGTGGAGGAAGCGGGCACGGTGGTCGGGGCCGCGCTCCAGACGCCCCCGCACAACCTCGTCCTGGCGCAGCCGGTCGCGGAGGGTGCGAACGCCCTCCTCGCGGACGCGATCGGGTCCGCAGGGATCCAGCTCCCCGGGGTCGTCGGGGGACGCCCTGAGGCGGAGGCCTTCGCGGCGGCCTGGTGCGCCCGTTCGGGGGACACCGCGCGACGGGTGATGGGACAGGGGATCTACGCGCTCACGGAGGTCCGCGGCGTGCCGGCTGCCGCCGGCACGCCGCGGACCGCCACCCCCGACGATCTGGAGCTCCTCGCCGGCTGGATCCAGGACTTCCAGGATGAGGTCGTACCCGAGGAGTTGCGGAGCGATCCGGAGGAACGTCGCCGCCGCCTCGGGACCATGCTCACGTCCGACGAGGAAGGCATCCGGCTCTGGGAGGCGGACGGGCAGGTTGTCTCGTTGTCCGGGTTCGGGGGCCCGACGCCGAACGGGATCCGGATCGGGCCGGTGTACACGCCGCCCGATCTCCGCGGTCGCGGGTACGCGACGACGTTGGTCGCGGACCTGAGCCGGCGGCAGCTCGCGAGCGGCCGGCGCTTCTGCTTCCTCCACACCGACCTGGCGAACGCGACGTCGAACGCGATCTACCGGAGGATCGGATACCGGCGGGTCTGCGATTCGGTCGTGCTGGCCTTCGAGCGGCCCTGAGCCGGGTCGCGCTCAGCCGCAATCGGGGAGGGTCGGCGCGCCACCCTTGGGGATCGGCACGAACGCGATCTCGCCCGGTTTGACCATCCCGAGGCACTCCCGGGCCAGCCGCTCGAGCGTCGACGGGTCGTTCAGATCAGCGATCCGGCGTTCGAGCTCCGTGTTCTGTTGCTGCAGCTGGTCCGCCTGCCGCTGGAGCCCCTGAAGCTCCGACCGCTGGACCAGGTACGCCCGCGTCGGAGCGACGGCGAACACCCCCACGACGAAGACGGCGAACAACAGGATCGAGGCGCGAGGCGTCAGGCGAACGCGACCCGAGCGGCCGCTCGGCCGTTTCCGATCGTCCCCCCGGGCTGCGGCGGGGGAAGTCGCCGTGGCCCTCGCGCTCATGGCGCTCGATCGCCCCCGGGTGGTCGGCCGGCGAACGGCGAGCCGAACCGAGCGTCCTCGCCGAGCGACCCCTCGATCCGCAGCAGCTGGTTGTACTTGGCGGTGCGCTCGCCGCGGGACGGCGCTCCGGACTTCATCTGCCCGGCGTTCGTCGCGACGGCCAGATCCGCGATCGTCGTGTCCTCCGTCTCGCCGCTCCGGTGCGAGACGACGACGCCGAAGCTCGCGCGCTGCGCAGCCTCGATCGCGTCCAACGTCTCCGTGAGGGTCCCGATCTGGTTCACCTTGATCAAGATCGCGTTCGCCGCGCCGGTCCGGATCCCCCGTTCGAGCCGCTCGGTGTTCGTCACGAACAGATCGTCGCCGACGACCTGCACGCGGCCACCGAGGGCGCTTGTGAGCGAGACCCACCCCTCCCAGTCGTCCTCCGCGAGCGGGTCCTCGAGGGAGACGATCGGGAACCGATCCAGCAGGTCGGACCAGAACGCGATCATGTCGTCCGCGTTCCGGTCGGCACCTTCCAGGTGATAGCGGGCGTCCTTGAAGAACTCGGAGGCCGCAGGATCGAGCGCGATCGCCATCTCCGTGCCGGGCTCGAGCCCGACGAGATCGATGGCACGCATCAGGAACCCCAATGCCTCGTCGGCGGTCGAGACCTCGGGGGCGAACCCGCCCTCGTCGCCGACGGCCGTGGACATCCCCGCCTCGTGGAGCAGATCGCGGAGCGCGTGGAAGCACTCGACGCCCCAGCGGAGCGCCTCGAAGAACGACGCGGCACCGACCGGCATCAGCATGAACTCCTGGAGCTCGAGCCGGTTGTCGGCGTGGGCCCCGCCGTTGATCACGTTCAACATGGGGACCGGAAGCGCGTGGGCGTTCGGCCCTCCGAGGTACCGGAACAGCTGCTGACCGGACGACTCGGCCGCGGCCCTGGCAACGGCGAGCGAGACCCCGAGGATCGCGTTCGCGCCGAGCCGGCTCTTGGTGGCCGACCCGTCGAGGTCGATCAGCGTCCGGTCGATCCCGCGCTGATCGAACGCGGCAGCTCGAGCGCCTCGTGCTCGCCGGTGGACGCACCGCTCGGCACGGCCGCCCGGCCGAGCGCACCGTCGTCGAGCACGACGTCGACCTCGACGGTCGGGTTCCCTCGGGAATCGAGGATCTCGCGGGCGGAGACGTCCTCGATCAGCGACATGGCTGGCCGATGGTACCGGACGTTCCGGGCGCCCCCGGGAGGCTCAGCGGTCGGTCTCCCCCGGCGGCGGCTTCGTGAACTGCCGGAAGGTGCCCACCGGGTCGAACCCGAGCTTGCCGTAGAGCTGCTGCGGCCAATCGGCGGCGTCCGCGATCAGGAAGACGAGGTCGGCGGCGTCGCGCGCCGCGGTGATCGCGGCCGCGAGGAACGCGCGCGCGACGCCGCGGTTCCGGTACGCCTCCAACGTGTCGACGCTCTCGATCTGGGCGATCCCGTCGCCGACGTAGAGCTCGCAACAGCCCACGATCCGGCCCTCGACCCGGGTCGCGAAGAACCGGGCGCCGACCCGCTCGATCAGGACCTCCCGGAAGTCCGCCAGCATCTCCGCGCTCTCACGCGGGGTGCCGCCGTGCGCGACGAGGTTCGTCTGGACGATGAACGGCCGGGCGGTCCCGAAGTCCACCTCGGCGACCTCGAGCGGCGGCGGCTCCCGGTCGGGCTCGCGCCGCAGCGCCAGATACACCAGGCGGTCGGCGTCGTAACCGAGCTCGACCAAACCGGCGGCGACCCGGGCGCCCTCGGCGTCGTCGTCGAACACGAACTCGCGATGCCGGAGGCGTTCGAGCGCCCGGTCGGCTTCGGCCGCGAGCTCGGTCGCCGTCGCGCCGCCGACCGGGCGCTCGACCCGCAGGAAGTTGCTGTCCCACCGATCGGGGAACCCGTCGTGGTACAGCGCCGTGCCGAAGCGCCACGGCTCGATCCTGCTGCTGGTCGTGTCCTCGATCCAGTGCCGGAACGATCCGATCCGTTCGAGATCATCCGGCATGGCTGGTGCTCGACCGGACCCCGTCAGCGGGCTTCGCGGAACAGCGCGCGAAGTTCGTCCTCCGGAGCCGTTTCCACATCCACGCCGCGCTCGGCCGCAAGAACGACGAACCGCTCGTACCGAGCCGCGAAACCGGCGATCGTCCGTCGGAGCGCCGACTCCGGATCCACCCCGAGCTTCCGCGCCACCGCGACGGTCGCGAACAGGACGTCGCCGACCTCTCCCTCCGCGTCCTCGGGCGACGTCGCCTCCTCGAGCTCGTCCAGTTCTTCGCGGAGTGCGCCGATCGCGCGGGGGATGCTCCGCCACTCGAACCCCCACCCCGCGGCTCGCCGCTGGACCTTGGCGGCGCGCGCGAGGGCCGGCAGGGACGCCGGGATCCCCTCGTCGACGCCCTTGCGTCCGCCGTCCTCCTCGGCCTTGAGCTT
>VAYF01000022.1 GCA_005883885.1 Actinomycetota bacterium
GGCTTCGACGACGTCTACATGACGTACCACGACGTGACCGTGGGCGACATCCAACTCGGTGTGTCCCGAGACGGAGGGCAGACCTACGTCCAGAACGGCCCGATCATCAACCCCGCGGATGTGCCCGAGCCGCAATGGCAAGCCGGCGTCAACTCACCGCCGGGCCCGGCCGGGAACGGGATCGGGAACATCGTGGCCCGTCGGCCTCCCGGGGGTTCGCTGACCCTCTACTCCATCTTCGTCACCCCCGACAGTCCGCAGGACAACGTCAACCAGGGTATTGCCGCGACCGGCAACTTCAACCGCGTGTACGAGGCCGTCGGGTCGGTCACCGACGTGCCCGCCCCGGGCGCGCCCGTCATCACCTGGCGGAACTACGAGGTGTACCACGGTCCGCTGGGGGCTCGGTACGACCGGATCTTCCCGATCACGACCGTCGACGACAGCGGCAGGGTCTACGCGATCTGGACCGACGGCAATCACACGTACTACAAGACCGACGTCACGGGCACGAGCTGGAACCCCGCCGCCGCCCCCTCACAGATCCCCAACCCGGCCGGCGTGAACACGACCATCATGCCGTGGGCCGCCGCCGGCAGATCCGGCATCGCCGACGTGGTGTTCTACGGGGCAACCGGCGGGACGGGCGCGCAGCCGAACCCGCAGGACGATCCCAACAACGTGTGGAACGTCTACATGGCTCAGACGATCGACGGCGGCTCGACGTGGGGCGTGTTCAAGGCGAGCGATCACACCGTCCACACGGGCCCGATCTGCATCGACGGTCTGGGTTGCGATCTGAGCACCCCGACCCGTGATCGCACGCTGCTCGACTTCTTCCAGGTCTCGGTTGACCCGACCAACGGCGCGGCGGACATCTCCTACGCGGACGACCACGCGGCTCCGGGGAGCGCGGTCCTGTACTTCACGAGGCAGTGCACCGGTGCGAGCGCAACGACCGGATCTGCGCTCGTGAACGACTGTGTTCCGCCACCGCCGCCGATCGCTCCTCCACAAGGGAGCACGTGCCCCGGCCCGCAGATCGTGGACTTCGTGAACGACGCCCCGAACAACTACCCAGGGGGCTCGGGACAGAACATGGACAACCTCGACATCCAGAACGCGTTCTTCGGATCCACCCCGGGCAGCGCCAACATCGATGTGACGCTCACCGCCAAGGACCTCGAAGCGCCGCCCACGGCAGACAACCCGAACGTCCTGTCGGGGCTGTGGACCGTCTACTGGCAGCAAGCCGGCAGCGCCAACGCCCCCGGAGGGAGCACGTGGTGGTTCGCGCAGGCAACCACCTCGGGTACCGGCCGGAGGGCCGTCGCGCAGTTCAGCGACGGGACGTTCGACGTGAGCGCGGACGCGTACAGCGGTCGCCACACCATCAGCGGCGCCTTCAACCCCGGACCGAACGGCACGTTCGTCATGCACGTGCCGCGCGCCGACGTGGGTGGTCCCGCGGACGGGGCGACACTGACCAACCCGTTCGCCGATACGGCGGGAGCCTTCCTCGTTGCCGGAACGGGTCTGCGATTCATCGCTCGAGCCGACCGGGCGCCCGACTCCGACTACGGGGCGGACTATCACGTTGGGCAGACCTGCGCGGCGGACCTGTCGGTCGACAAGTCCGGCCCCTCGACCGGTCACGTCGGTCAGGTCATCACCTACACCATCGCGGTGCACAACGGGGGCGGCGACCCTGCCACCGGAGTGACGGTCACGGATAGCTTGCCCAAGAACGCGGGCTTCGGGTCAGCCAGCTCGAGCCAAGGCAGTTGTGCTCCGAAGCCGAAACAACTGTTGGTCGTTTGCAACCTCGGGACGGTGGCGAACGGCGCTGGCGCGATTGTGACCATCGTGGTGAAGCCGACACAGAAGGGGAATTTCACCGATACGGCCACCGTATCCGCGACGTCGCCCAACGACCCGAACCCGAGCAACGACACGAGCAGTGTGACGACCAGGGTTTCTCCATGATGCGGCGTTAGCCCGCCGCGACGATCGCCAGGACCTCGTCCGCGTACCGCTCGAGCTTGGCCGGCCCGACCCCCGAGATCGCCGCGAGGTCCGCCCAGTCCTTGCATCCGCGCTCGGCGATCTCGGCGAGCGTTCGGTCGTGGAACACGACGTAGGCGGGCACGCCGTCCGCTTGCGCTCGTTTGCGGCGCCATTCCTTCAGTCGATCGAACAGCGGGCCGCCTCGTCGCACGGTGACGGATGCTCCCGGAGCCGACGATCGGACCGGCTGCCCGGACGGCGAAAGCTCCAGATCGTCGAGGAATGGGCTCGGCCGCGAGCGGCCGTCCACGGGCCACGTCAGGAAGAGGTAGCGGCGGGCTCGGGTGATCCCGACGTAGAGCAGCCGCCGTTCCTCTTGGGGGTCGGCCTTCGCTCGCCCCGAACGGAACGGGAGCTCGCCGTCGACCAGGCGGGGGAGGAACACGGCGTCGAACTCCAGGCCCTTCGCGCGGTGGTACGTGAGCAGGTTCACGCCACGGCCGCTGTGCTCGGTGGAGAATCGCTGGGCGAGCTCGGTCACGAAGGCCGTGTGGTCGCCAGCCGGGTGGGCGCGCTCGAACTCCGAGGCGAGCGAACGCATGCGCGCGAGGTCGGACTGGCGCGTGACCTCCTCGTCGGCGTCGGGCGACGTCGCGGGGTCGTAGCCGAGCTGATCGGTGATGGTCGCGACGGCTTCGGCCACGGAGGCGCCCGTGCCCGACCGCTTCAGCCGCTGCAGGACACCGCGCGGTCCGGGTCGCCGCAGGAACGCACCGTCGCGCACCTGATACGGGATGCCGGCGGCGGCGAAGCCCTCCTCGAACGGCTCGGACCGGGCGTTGATCCGGTACAGCACCCCGACCTCCTCCAGGGGCACGGCCTCTTCGCGTTGGAGACGCCGGACAGCTTCGACCACGGCGGCAACCTCCGCGTTCTCGTTGGGTTCGGCGCGCGCGATCGGTGGAGGTCCCGGGGCCCTGTTCGACAGGAGCGTCTTCCGCGATCCACCCAGACGAGGCGCGAGCCGATTCGCGAGGTCGAGGATCTCCGGCGTGGAGCGGTAGTTCTCCTCCAGACGGACGACGGTCGCGTGCGGGAACCGTCGCGTGAAGCCCAGCAGGTGCTCTGGCGACGCGCCGGTGAACGCGTAGATCGTCTGGTAGTCGTCGCCAACCACGCAGAGGTCGTCGCGCGGGCCGAGCCACCGCTCGAGCAGGCCCGCCTGCAGCGGGTTGACGTCCTGGAACTCATCGACGGTGAACGCAGAGAACCGTGATCGGACAGCGTCGGCGGCATCGGGGTGCTCGTCGAAGAGGCGCAGGGCGAGTCCCAGCATGTCCTCGAAGTCGAGTCGGCCCATCGCGCGTTTGCGGCGCTCGTACCCGTCGTAGACCCGGAGCATCAGCTCCGCCGGGATCGGCGGCTCGTGGTCGCCGAGCTCGGCACGATACCGAGCCGGCGTGATCATCCGGTTCTTGGCCCATTCGATCTCGTTCGCGAGCTCGCGCCGCGGGAGGAACTTGTGCGGTGGCGGCAAGGCGTTCGCGAGCGAAGTGATGAGAGGAGCCTTGTGGTCCAGCACTTCGGCGAGCGGCTCCCCGGTGTGCGCGGACCACAGCCGCGAGAGCTGTGACAGCGCCGCCGAGTGGAAGGTGCGCGCCTCGACCCCCTCGACGCCGAGCGCCTGGAGTCGTCGTCGCAGCTCACCCGCGGCCTTGTCGGTGAAGGTCACCGCGAGGATGTGCGACGCGTCGAACGCACCGCTCCGTACCTGGCATGCGATGCGGTGCGTGATCGTGGTGGTCTTCCCGGTCCCCGCTCCGGCCAGGATCGCGACCGGTCCGCGGACCGCGAGGGCCGCTTCACGCTGGGGATCGTTCAGCCCGGCGAGAACGCTCTCGAGGTCGTGCACCTCGCCGACCCTAGCACCCGATCGTCAGGAGGCCGGCGGGATGTTCTGATTCAGCCGGAACAGGTTCTCCGGATCGGATCGGCGCTTCAACCTTCTGAGGCGTTCGTACTTCGCGTCGCCATACGCGGCACGGATGCGCGCGTCGCCCTCGTTCCCGAGGAAGTTGACGTATACACCTCCTGTCGACAGGGGAGTGAGCGCCGCTGCGAATCCCCGGTTCATCGTCTCGTGGAGTTCATCAGCGGACGGGTCGGTCCACATCGAGTTCACGTTGTACGCGTAGGTGGCGCGCCGGTTGCCGAAGGCCGTGTCGTCCTCGCCGACGCGAGCGACCGCTCCACCCATATGGTGGAGATGGAGCTGCGAGAACGGTGACGGCATCGAGGCGCCATGCTCCAGTGCGACATCGATCAACCCGTCGCTCAGGTCGGCGGCGTATCCCGATCGGGTGTAGCTGCGGATGCCTGGCGGCGCGCCCTCGTCGAGCATGCGTTGCAGGGTCACGTACGGCATGGGACCGAACACGTCGAAGGCCGGTCGAAGCTCTCGGAGCGGGGCGAGCGCGGCTTCGCCGGCATCCACCTCGCCGCACCAGCACCCGGCGAGGCCGACGATCTTCTGCCCGACGAGTTCCGGTGGGACGAACGGCGCCGGTGGCGCAGTGATCACGGCCGCGAGCGTCGTGAATCCATCGCCGACCTCGGCGGCCCACGCCCGGTATCGCTGAAGCACCTCGCGGCCGCGATCCAGCGGGAACCCCATCAGTCCGCCCAACACCGGGCCCAGCTGATGCAATCGGAACTCGAAGCTCGTCACGACACCGAAGTTCCCGCCGCCGCCGCGGAGGCCCCAGAGGAGTTCCGGTTCCTCGGTGCTGCTGGTTCGCAGGATGTCCCCTGACGCGGTCACCACTTCGGCCGCGGTGAGATTGTCGGCCGCCAGACCGTATCTCCGCATCAGCCAACCGATCCCGCCGCCCAACGTGAGACCCGCGACCCCGGTATGCGAGATCAGGCCGCCGGTGCTCGCCAGCCCGTGGGCCTGGGTAGCGGCGTCGAAGTCGGCCCACGTCGCACCCGCCTGCACCCGTGCGGTCCGCTCGGGAGCGTCCACCACGACGTCGCGCATCAGCGAGAGATCGAGCATGATCCCGTCGTCGCACGAGCTCAGGCCGGCCAGGCGGCGGGTCGCTTGTCGAACCATCCGTTCCAGAGCGCACGCGCCTCGTCGTAGCCGTCGTCACCGGCCGCGAGCGCGATACCCGCGAACCTCGCCTTGAACGCCTCCACCTCGTTGTTTCCCCTGCCGCCGACCGCAACCATCGGTCCCTCCTCCGGGATGAACGCGTGCATCATGGATGCGCGATCCAGGCGACGCTATGACGCTGCGTCACACTTCGGATCCGGTCCGACGATTCCGCCGGATCAGCAACGGCGACCCGTTCGAGATCTCGGCGCGGAGCCCCTCGAGGTCCGGGAGCACGTAGGCTCCGGCCTCGATCCGGATCGCTCCGTCGGCCGCAAGAGCGCTCAGTGCACGGTTCACGTTCTCGCGCGTGACCCCGACCATCGCTGCCAAGGTTGTCTGAGAGATCTTCGGTGTCACGCCCGCACCGTCGTCGCGGGGCGGATCGGTCTCCGCGAGTTCCACCAGGCGGAAGAGCAGGCGTTCCTGCAGCGTTCGACGAGAGAGCGTCGCGATCAAGAGGGTCTGGTTGCGTGCGACGGACGCCAGTCCTTCGAGCGCTCGGATGAGGACTCGTGGATGCCGCTCGAGGAATGGCTCGAGGGCGTCGCGGCCCATCACGAGAAGGGTGGTCGGCTCGACAGCGACGACAGCCATCACGCGGTTCCTCTCCACAGCGAAGAATCCCGGCTCGCCGATCAACATCCCCTGGCCGAAGAACGTGTGAACGAGCTCGTCCCCGTCCTCCGTGACGATCGAATCCTTCAGCTGGCCCGAAACCACGAGGTATATCTCGTCGGCAGGATCACCCACATGATGGACGTACTCGCCCCGCGCCGTGTGTCGGATCGTGGCGGAACGAGCGAGCGGTTCCAGCTCGACGGGGGAGAGAGCCTCGAAGAGGTACGTGCCCAGCAGCAGCGAGACGCGATCCAG
>VAYF01000161.1 GCA_005883885.1 Actinomycetota bacterium
GCGATGCTCGCCGGCGGGCCCTCGGCGACGATCAGCCCGTCGGCGATCACCACGACGCGGTCGGCCAGGTACTGCGCCTCGTCCATGAAGTGCGTCGTGAGGAACACGGTCTTCCCGAGCGTGACGAGGTTCTTCACGACCTCCCAGGCGTTGCGTCGCGCACCCGGGTCGAATCCCGTCGTCGGTTCGTCGAGGAACAAGAGCTCCGGATCGCCGGCAAGGGCGATCGCCACGTCGAGACGACGCTGCTGCCCTCCGGACAGCTTGTTCACGCGCGTGTCCCGTTTCTCCGCCAGCCCGACGACGTCGATCACCTCGTCGGTCGGCCGGCGCGACGGGTAGTAGCCGGCGTACATCTCGATCGTCTCGGTCACCGTGAGGAATGGGTCGATGCCCGTCGATTGGAGCACGATGCCGACGCGCTCCTTCAGCGCGCGCTCGCGCTTCGCCGGATCGTGCCCGAGCACGGTCACGTCGCCGGCGCTGCGCGTCCGGTGGCCCTCGAGGATCTCGGTGGTGGTCGTCTTGCCCGCCCCGTTCGGTCCGAGCATCGCGAAGACCTCCCCGCGACCGACGTGGAACGAGATCCCCCGGACCGCCTCGACCTCGCCGTAGGTCTTGTGGAGGTCGAGCACCTCGACGACGCGTTCACCCATCCAACCGACCCTACCCGATGCCGAATCCCGCCCGCGTGTCCACCCGGTTGCGGAGGGTTTCGCCGCGCACGAACCGGCCGAGGTTGTCCAGGAACACGTCGACGACGGCGCGCTCCCAGCCATCGAAGTCGCCGCAGATGTGGGGCGAGACGATCACCGTGGGGAGCATCCAGAGCGGCGACGTCGGCAGGAGCGGCTCCTCCTCGAAGACATCGAGCGCGGCGCCGCGTAAGGCGCCCCGCTCCAGCGCGTGCACGAGCGCGGCCTCGTCCACCGTCGCCCCCCGTCCGACGTTGAGGAACCGCGCGGTGGGCTTCATCGCCGCGAAGGCGTCCGCATCGAAGAAGTGGCGCGTCCCCGGCGAGAGCTGCAGGGCATCGAGGACGACGTCGGCCTCGGCGAGCATCGCGTACAGGTCGCCGGGCCCCCCGATCCGTTCGAAGAGATCGTCGTGGCGCGGCGCGCGCCCGACCGCGGCCACGGCCATGCCCAGGTCACGCGCGCGCCGCGCCGCCGCCCGGCCGATGGGCCCGGGCCCCACCGCAAGGAACCGCTTGCCCGCGAGACGCTCGGTCCCCCGATCGTCGTCCCACCGTCGCTCGGTCTGAGACACGAGCGAACGATCCAGGCCCGTCACCATCGCCAGCATCGCTCCGATCACCCACTCGGCGATCGCGTCGTCGAAGACGCCGCGCGCGTTCGTGACCACGACGTCGCTCTGCGCGAGTGCGGGGAACAGCAGCCCGTCCACACCGTCGCTCGCGGACTGGACCCATCGGAGCGTCGTCGCGAGCGGCCAGGCTTCCTCCAGGTCGGGCTTCGAACCATGGAAGAAGAACACCGCGTCGGCGTCTCCGAGCGCCGACCGCAACGTGGTGGCGTCCGGAGCGAACCGGACCTCCGCGACCGCTCCGGCCGCCTCGATCCCCGGGAGGTGATCGGCGTTCGCCGCCCGCCACACGACCACGACGGGCGGCTCGGTCACAACGGCTTCCGGTTGCCGAACCCCGCGGTCGCCTCGTGGTACCAGGCGACCTCGTCTTCACCCAACCGCCAGCAGAGGTACACCTGGCGGCCCTCGCGCTCGGCCGGGAAGTCGATCAGCCCGATCTCGGGGTCACGCAGGAGGATCCCGCGCTCGGCCAGGTGCTCGAGCTCGGTCTTGAGGGTCTGCTGGTGAGTGAACCAGCCGGCTTCGGCGACCCCGCCTCCATCGCTGGCCACGGCCTCCTTGATCCGTTCGCTGGCTGCGATCAACCCGTCGCGCGCGACGCGGAGCCGCGGGAGCCGCTCGCGCAGGTCGGGGAGCTCCCCGTTCGCCTCATCCAGCGTGTACAGCCGTTCTTCGGTCACGAGACCTCCAACAGGGCCGGCAGGTCGCGGAGATCGCTGACGCGCGGACCGGTGAAATCCGGATGACGGCCCCGGCGGTCGATCAGCACCGGGAACATCCCCACGGCGGCCGCCGGATCGATGTCGAAGTCGGGCACATCGCCGACGTAGACGACGTCGCTCGCCGGAAGCCCGACCCTGCGGAGCGCGAGATGGAAGATCGCGGGGTCCGGCTTCTCGACCCCTTCGATCCCGGAGACGACACGGACGGAGAGCAGCGAGGTGAGCTCCAGGTCGAGGAGGAGATCCTCCAGCCACGCCTCGTAGTTGGAGATGACCCCGAGTTGGAGGCCCGCGTCGCGTAACGCCTCGAGCGCCGACCCGACGTCATCGAACGAGGCGTAGTTCGTTCGATCGGTGAACGCTCCGTACAGCGTGTCGGCCAGGCCGTCGTCGCGCGGGAGGTCGAGCACGTCGAGGAAGCGGCCGTAGACACCCAGCCAGAACCGGCGGGACCGCTCCGGCGCCGTCGTCCAGAGGGCATTTTCTTCCGACGCCCGCCGGAACTCGTCGGTGACCATCGCCAGGCCTTCGCTGATCGCGACAGGGTCCCGGGGGTAGCCTTCGCGGGTCACGACCTGCGCGAAGAGTTCGGGGAACGAGGGCGCCGGATGCACGAGCGTCTCGCCCGCATCGAAGAACACCGCACGGAACCGCACGCGGGAAGGATACCGACGCTTCAGACGGGAGCCGCGGCTCGGTCCTGCAGCTGGTGCCAGAGCACATCCACTTCGTGCTCGAGCTCGTCGAGCGTGCCCTCGTTGTCGATCAACACGTCCGCCGCCTGCGCGCGCTCCGTCAAGGGCAGCTGCGCCGCGATCCGAGCGCGCACGTCGCTCTCGTCCATGCCACGCGCGACGGATCTGGCGATCTGGGTGTCGATCGAGGCGGATACCACCACGACGATGTCGCAGTCCCGGTGGGTTCCCATCTCGATCAGCAACGGGTTGACCAGGACGACGACCCGTTCGCCGTCGAGGTTCTCCTGGATGCCGTCCGCGAACATCCTGCGCACCTCGGGATGGACGATCGCCTCGAGGTCCGAGAGCGCGGCCGGATCGGCGAAGACGATCGAGGCGAGCTTGAGACGGTCCAGCTCGCCGTCCGGCCCCAGCACCTCGGGAACGAAGCGCTGGGCTACCTTCCGGAGCCCCGGGGATCCGGCGACCACCGCCGCCCGAGCGAAGTCATCGGCGTCCAGGACGACGGCGCCGCGCTCGCGGAGCAGGTCCGTGACCGTCGACTTCCCGGACCCGATCCCCCCCGTCAGCCCCACGAGGAGCATGCGATCCGCTACTCCGTTCTTCCCTCGCGACGTTTCAGGTCCTGCAGGATCGCTTCGAGCGAGACCTCTTCGTCGGGGGTCTCGGCGGCTGCAGGCTCCTCGGCGTCCGGCGCAGCCTCGGTCACGACTTCCGCCTCGGCCGGGGCGTCCGTCGTCTCCTCGGCCGCTGCCGACGGCTCCTCTGCTTCGGCGGGCGCCTCCGCCTCGGTCTCGTCGACCGCCACGACGACGTCGGCGCTCACGCCGCCATCGGCGGGCGTGGTCGATTCGGCTTCGGCGACCGCATCGAGGATCTCCTGCGGGACCTCGATCGCGGTCGACATCTCGGGGCCGGCTTCGCGCTCCGGCTCCTCCTTCTCGACCTCGATCTCCTTCGGCTTCGGCGGAGCCGCGGCGACCTGTCGCATCGACAGTGACACGCGACGCCGTGAGACGTCGACGTCGATGACCTTCACCTGCACCTCCTGACCGACCTGCAGCACCGACTCCGGAGAGTCGACGTGCTCGTGGCTGATCTCCGAGATGTGGACGAGACCCTCGATGCCCTGGGCGACCCGGACGAACGCCCCGAAAGGGACGAGCTTGGTGACGGTCCCGGTGATGACCGAGCCGGCCTGCGACGTGCGGTCGAACTCCTTCCACGGGTCTTCCTGCGTCGCCTTCAACGACAACGACACGCGCTCCCGTTCGAGGTCGACGTCGAGGACCTCGACCTCGACCTCCTGTCCGACCGCCACGACCTCCTGGGGATGATCCACGTGCTTCCACGACAGCTCGGACACGTGGACGAGCCCGTCGACGCCACCCAAGTCGACGAACGCCCCGAAGTTGACGATCGAGCTGACCGTCCCCTTGCGGCGCTCACCTTTCTGGAGCGACTGCAGGAAGGTCTTGCGACCCTCCGACTGCGACTCCTCGAGGAAGGCGCGGCGCGACAACACGACGTTGTTGCGATTGCGATCGAGCTCGATGATCTTCGCCTCGAGCTCCTGCCCCACGAACGGTTGGAGGTCGCGGACCCGGCGAAGGTCGACGAGCGACGCCGGAAGGAAGCCGCGCAACCCGATGTCGAGGATCAGCCCGCCCTTCACGACCTCGATCACGGGACCCGTGATCGTCTGGCCGGAATGCATGACCTCTTCGATCCTGCCCCACGCCCGCTCGTACTGCGCGCGCTTCTTCGACAGGATCAGCCGGCCCTCCTTGTCCTCCTTCTGGAGCACGAGGGCCTCGATCCGATCCCCGACCTTCACGACCTGGCTCGGGTCGACGTCGTGGCGGATCGAAAGCTCCTTCGAGGGGATCACCCCCTCGGACTTGTACCCGATGTCGAGGAGCACCTCGTCGCGATCGATCTTCACGACTTCGCCCTCGACGATGTCACCGTCCTTGAAGTCGCGGAACGATGCCTCGAGCGCCGCGATCAGCTCTTCGGGGGTCAGGTCGGGCTGCTCGTCCGCCTTGGTTGGGGTCGCCGCCGATCCCGGAGCCTGCTCCACCGACACCGCTGCCGGGGCCTC
>VAYF01000162.1 GCA_005883885.1 Actinomycetota bacterium
ATGACCCTGGAGTACGCGTTCGCTCCTCGCGAGAGGGCCACACGGGCCCGGCTCCAATTGGTGACCGAGCCGCCCGCCACGTACCGGCTCCCGACCGTGAGGTCGTGCTGCCGAGCCGCATCGAGCAGACGGGACAGCTCCGAGGGATCGTGGGACAGGTCCGAGTCCATCTCGACGGCCAGGTCGTACCCCTCTCGGATGGCCGTGGTGAATCCCACGAGGTACGCGCTCGCCAGCCCCGATCGAGGGGGACGCTCCAACAACCGGACGCGGCCGTCGCGACCGGCGATCGGACGGACGAGCTCCGCGGTGCCATCGGGTGAGGAATCGTCGACGACGAGCACGTCGGGATGCTCGGGCCGTTCGAGGACACCCGCGATCACCCGCTCGATGGTGTCCCGCTCGTTGAACGTCGGCAGCACGACCAACGTGCGCGGCGAGGCCGGGAGCGGCCCCGGCGCGGCGGGAAGCTGCGGGCGTCGACGCGGGATGAGGAACAAGATCACGACCAAGACGATCGCGAGGATCGGCAACCAGTCCCCCCAGCGGACGAACCCGGTCGTGGCGGTCGAGCTCCGGATCTGCGCCCGCAGGATGCCGGGCTGGAACAATCCCGTGCGGGTGAGCACCTGTCCGTGCGTATCGATGAACGCCGAGACACCCGAAACCGCCGCATCGACCACCCATCTGCCCGTCTCAACGGCTCGCATCCGGCTCATCTGCAGGTGCTGGTCGGACGCCGCGGTGAAGCCGTAGGAAGCGTTGTTCACCGGCACGACGAGGTAGATGGCGCCATCGCGGACGAACTCCGGTCGACCGGGATCTGCCGGGTGGCGCTGATCCAGTCGAGCCTGGAGCGCCAGGGGACGTACTCGCCGAAGGGGACGAGGTGCACCTTGTCGTATCGGTCGATGCGCGATCCGTCGGGCCCGAAGACGAGCTCCGATGTTCGCTGCTGGCCGCCCGGATCGTTCATCACCGCCCCCACCGCGGTGGGAACCCCGACGTCCGCGATGGCACGCTGGACCGCGGCCATCGTCGCCGGATCGCTCGAGGCGGCCGGGTCCAGAGCCCCCTCCCCCCACAGGACGAGATCGGGTCGCGGCGTCGAGCCGGCGAGGGTCCGGTCCAGCGTCATGTTCCTGCGTGCGACGATCAGATCCTCCTGCGCCGCAGACGTGTTCGGTGGAGGCCGCACGTCGATCTGGACCACGGCCACCTCGAGCGGATCGCCGGTCGGTTCCGAGAAGGGCACCACGATCGGGGCAAGGACGAGCACGAGGGCTGCGATGGCGAGCCCGGCCCGCCGGGCCCCTGCGCGGCGCCTGCCGGCGAGCGCCTCGAACAACAAGACGTTCACGACGACGACGACGAAGGTGATCCCCCAGACGCCCGCGATCGTCGCGAGCGGCAGGAGCGTCCGGTCGTCGACCTGGGAGATCCCGACGCTCCCCCAGGTGAACCCCCCGAGCGGGAACATGCCCCTGATCCAGTCGACCGCCGTCCACAGAGAGGCGAACCCGATCGCGGACCGGATGGGACGGCCCTCACGGAGCAACGATGGACCGACCGCTCCGACCAGCGCGATCGAGCTCGCCGAAAGTGCCGTGAGGGCGAACCATGCCAGGGCACCGAACAGGAAGATCCAGTACAGGGTTGCGCCGAAGAACGCCAACCCGAACACCGCGCCGAGCAGGGCTCCCCGTCCCGGCCGCGCACCGCGGAGGGACCACAGCAACGGGATGAGTGCGACGAACGCGAGCGGCCACAGCTCGGCGGGGGGGAAGGCGAGGAACAACAGCACCCCGCCCCCGACGGTGAGGGCGAGTGCGGCCGGGAACGGGACGGGCGAAGGGCCGCTCAGGCGCAATCGCGACAGAGCATCTTGCGCTTGTCCGCGAGCTGGCTCCGATGTTTCACCAGGTAACAGTTCTTGCACATGAACTCCGTCGCCTGCATCGGGATGACCCGGGCGTCGAGGGGTTCGAGCCGCTCGTCGCGCGTCGAGGTCGCTGCCGTGACCTCATCCTCGTCGTCGGCCGCTTCCTCCTGCCCATCCTGCGACTCCTGCTTGGCCAGCAGATCCTGGATGGACTCCACGTTCTCCAGGCCCGGCTCCGGAGGCACGGTGGCCTCCGCCAGCTCCTCAGGCGTGGGTTCGAGGTCTTCGAGAACCTCGTCGTCCTCGAGAGCGACCTCTACCTCCTCGTCCACGTGTTCATCTACGTCGTCGACGTTCTCGGGCATCTTGGATCTTCCTTCGTTGTGCCGTGGGGAGGCCTCAACCCCCCGCCAAGCGCGCGCATCCTACACCTCGCTCGCGCGGATGCAACCAGGGAAGGCGCGCATGCGCTCAACGCCCGAGGGTGCCTCGGCATTCCCGTCCCGGCACCGTCCAGGCACAGGGAAAGAAAGATGAGAACCCAAGGGACCTTTGGGGCCGCGACGCCGGGGCGCCGCGTTCTCTACTCAGCCTCTTGGGTTCTCACGCGCCTCCGCCGGGGCGGTGACGCAGCGCGAACGGTATCGGGCGCCCGGTGGGCCGGTCAACCCCCGGCGATCAGAAAGAGTGACAGAAGGCCCTCGATGGCAGGCGGCGGTCATCGCGCGTAGACCTCACGTCCGAGCGAGACGGTGAGGACCGGTCGGAGGCCCTCGATCTCGTCCTGCTCGAACGGGTCGACATCGTATCCGGCGAAGTCCGCGTGATACCCGGGCTCGAGCAGCCCTTTCTTCTCCTCTTGATGTGCCAGGCGAGCGCTGCCGACGGTGTGCACGCGGATCGCGGCGGCGCGCTCCAACCGTTGGCCTGGGTCGTGATGGGTCTCCATCGCCGCCACGGCGAGCCACGGATCGAGGGGCGTGACCGGCGCATCCGAGCCGGCCCCCAGGACGACCCCGCGCTCCAACATCGTCCGGAACGGGTTCATCGCGGCCGCGCGCTCGGGCCCTACCCGGATCGCATAGAGCCCGCCGGCGGCCCCCCATGCCCGGTCGAACGCCGGCTGCACCGATACCGCCAGTCCCAGCATCGCCGCCCGTTCGACCTGGTGCGCGGTGGGCATCTCGAAGTGCTCCACGCGATGACGGCGCGCGCGGAAATGACGACGCTCCCGCGAGTCGAGGGAGCTGTAGATCCGCTCCCACGACGAGAGCACCTGTTCGATCGCGCGATCACCGATCGCGTGGATCCCGGCCTGCAAGCCCGCCATGTGCGCATCGTGGAAGAACCCTACGAGCTCGTCGTCGTCGTAATCGGTCACGCCGGTCACGTCCAGATCGGCGTAGGGGGCGAACAGCGCGGCCGTCCGTGCCCCGATCGATCCGTCCGCAGGGAGGTCGCCGCCGATCGCATCATGACCGAGCTCGATCGCGCGGGGGACGTCCATCGTCGCCACGATCGCGATCGCATGGACCGGCAGCTTCTCCCGGTGCCGGCGGAAGACCTCCGCGTCGCGCTCCCCGTCCTCGTGGGGCATCGACATCTCATGCAGGCTCGTGATGCCGGCCGACGCCGCGAGCCCCGCGGCGGCGAGCTGGAGCTCCTCGATACGGTGCTCGGACCGTGACTCGGCGAGCCACCGACCCAGCCGGGCGTTCGCGGAACGGGTCACCCGTCCCGTGGGGTTCCCTTCACCGTCGCGCTCGAACCCCTCCGCGTCGTGCACCTGGGCGAAGGTGAGCGCGGCGGAGTTCGCCAGCGCCACGTGCCCGTCCACCCTTCGGATCACGAGCGGTTTGCCGGTCACGGCATCCATCTCCCCGAGCGTGGGATGGTCCGGGCGATCCCACCGGGTCTCGTCGAATCCCTGCAGGAGGATCACCGGCTCGTCGTCGCCGGCAGCCCGCCCTGCGGCCAGCGCCAAGAGCTCGCCCTTCGAACGCGCCGCCACCACGTCTTCGTTGGACATCGAGAGACCCGCCGCGGTCAGGTGCACGTGCGTGTCGATGAACCCGGGAAGGATCGTGATCCCCGGCAGTTCCACCGTGCGGTCGGCGGCGGGCGGCTCGCCGCTCCCCACCCGCTGCACGTGTCGCCCATCGATCAACAGCCACTCCCCCGTCGGGGGATGACCGAAGGTATGGACACGGGAGGCGCGGTAGAGCGTCTTCACGGCTCCGGGATGATGCCATGGTCACCGTGTCGGACGCCGGAGCCTCCCGAGGTGCCGATCGCGAAGAGCGCTTCACCCACGTCGGTGAACATCTGGGTCTTGCCGTCGTGCGGCTCGAGCCCGAGCTCGGCGAGGCCTCGCCGCCAGGCATCGAACGCGCGGATGGCGGGGCGGCGGCCGGCTGCCGCGAACACCACGTCATCGACCCACCGGATCGGGCGGCAGCCGGCCGCGGCGGCTGCATGGTCGACATGAGCCAACACGCCGTTCGCGAGGATCGCGGACGGATCGGGACCGATCGGCAGCCCACGGACCCCCGCTTCCGCCAGGGCCCGCAGGAACGATCCGAGCTCGCCGGAGCAACCGACGGTCTCGAGCGCCCGCTCCCCCACCGACGGGTAGCAGTCGCGAACATCGCTCACGATCACGACCGAGCTCCGCGGCTCAACGATCGAACGCCGGACCGCGCATCGCCACGCGGATCGCGCTGCGGGCCAGGGTTGGAGACGCCCGTCGACGTCGGCGCGAGCCGCGTACGAGGTCGGACCGAGCGAGCGTTCGATGCGGGGAACGAGCGGCACGACGAGACGGTGGAACGTCTGTGCATCGCGAGGTTCGAGTCGCACCAGCCACCGGTCGCCGCCCCCCTGCTTCCTGTGTCGCTCCCACCGGATCGGGCCGACCGGTCGCGGGTGCATCACCGTGCCCTCCTTGGTACGACCGGAGGAGGTCGGCGCTGTCCCCGCCATCCCACCACAGGAGACGGGCCGTGACGATCCCCGGACCGGGTGAGCTTCTGCTCCCCCGACCCCGTCCCCTACGATGTACGGGTGCTCGACGAACGCGATCTGGAGATCGTGGCGGCCCTCCAGGAGGACGCGCGGGCGACCTATGCGGACGTGGCTCAGCGCGTGGGGCTATCGGCCTCGGCGGTCCACGATCGGGTGCGCAAACTGGAGCAGGCGGGCGTGATCCGGGGGTATCGCGCGATCATCGATCCCGAGACCGTCGGGCTGTACATCACCGCGCTCATCGCGGCCACGCCTCTGGACCCCAAGCAACCGGACGACCTGCCGGAGCGGCTCTCGGACTTCCCCCAGGTCGAGGACTGCTACAGCGTCGCCGGTGAGGCGAACTACATCTTGAAGGTGCGGACCAGAACCACCGGGGAGCTCGAGGAGCTGATCCGGCTCCTCCGCGAGAAGGTCGGCGTCGCAACCCGAACGACGATCGCGCTGTCGATCCCCTTCGAAGACCGCCCCCTCAGGACCTGAGCGGCTCCCTCGCGGTTTCCCGCCCCTCGGGCCGATAATGGAACGGTCATGCGTGTCCATGCGCCCCGGATGGCGGTGATCGGCACACTGGTCCTCGCGGCGGCGTGCACGGCGCCCTCAGCGACGCTCGTCTCCGGGTTGCCCAAGGACACGATGCTGACCCTTCCCCGCGGCTGGCAGATGGTCGACGTCGCGACGGATCCGCTCGCCGCGAACAATCCGCTCAACGTCGGGCCCGAGGTCCTGGACGCGAAGGTCTTCTCCCCCGACCCGAACGAGCTTGCGGCGGGTTCGATCGTCCTCGACGGTTCATCGCCGTACGGGTTCGTGCAAAGACCAGGGCGAAGAACCCGGCCGTCCTGAAGGTGATCGCCCAGACCCCGATCTCCGACCAACGGGGGTTCGGCGAGCACCTGACGTTCAGCGTTCGACTCCCGTCCTCGGCCACGAGCGACGGCATCTCGACGTCCGTGACGATCGATCAGACCGTGATCATGTCGCCCGCGACGAATCAGGTGTCTGTCCTGTTCGTGGCATGTACGTCAGACTGTTTCGAGG
>VAYF01000013.1 GCA_005883885.1 Actinomycetota bacterium
GGAGCTCGTGGACCCGCGGGACGGCGAGTCGTTCCTGCCGGTCGAGCTCGACGCGGCGGCCCTCGTGGACGACACCGCGCTGGAGCACGGGCTCCTCGTCACGTCGACCCATCCGCAGGCGGATGGGTTCGCCGGGGACCAGACACTCATCGCCCCCGCGTACGTGAGCTCGGACGACGAGCTGGCCGAGATGGTCGATCGTTTCGCCGCCACCATCGACGACGTGGAGCGCGCGATCGTGGGCTCCCTGCCGAGGCGCGCATGAGTCGCGGCGAGCCCTCGGGGGAAGAGTTCGTCCTCCTCGGGATCCCCGACGTCAACGGCTCGATCCGAGGGAAGGCGCTCCGGCCGGACGCGTTCGAGGCGGCCGTGGAGCACGGCACCGTGATGACGGACCTCATCCTCGGGCTGGACCCGGTGGATACGCCCATCGCCGACTACGAGCGCTTCGGGATCCGCACGGGTGCAGCCGACCTGATCGTGCACCCGGACGTCGACACCCTCCGGGATCTGGCGTGGCGACCGGGTTGGCGTGTCTGTCTCGCCACGCCCAGCTGGCCCGACGGATCGCCCTGCGACTTCGCAACGCGAGAGGTCCTCAGGCGTGTGCTCGCCGATGTCGAGGAGCTCGGCTACGAGGTGCTGGCTGCGATCGAGTACGAGATCCGGATCTGGGATGCCCAGGAGCGCCCGACATCGAGCGGCATCAGTTACAGCCTGAGCGAGATCGGAGGTTATGACGGCTTCATGGACGAGCTCGTCCGTGCCGTCGAAGGGCTCGGGATAGAGCTGTCCGCCGTCCATACCGAGGCGGGCCCGGGCCTCCTCGAGCTCAACCTCGGTGCAGCCCGGGGACTGGCTGCAGCCGACCAGGCCGCCCTGCTGAAGTTCGGCGTCAAGCGGCTGGCCGCATCGCTGGGTCTGCGGGCCAGCTTCCTCGCGAAGACGGCTCCCGGGGAGGAGGGGTCCAGCGGCCACGTCCACCTGTCGTGCTGGCACGGCGCGACCAATGCGTTCGCAGCCGAGGGCCGCGAGGCTCCGCTGCCCCCCGTGTTCGCATCAGCCATCGCGGGCGTGCTCGAGCATCTGCCGGCAGCTTCCTTGCTGCTGAACCCCACGATCAACTCCTACAAGCGTCTCGTTCCGGGATGGTTCGCGCCGATCAACGCCACCTGGGGGTACGACAACCGTTCCTGCGCGGTGCGCGCGATCCGCTCGGACCGACCGGAGCTCTGGCGGTTCGAGTGCAGACGTCCGGGCGCCGATGCCAATCCGTACCTGGCGATCGCCGCGATCGGCGCCTCGGCCGCGGACGGGATCCGGAACGGCGCCGGCCCACCGGAGCCCGTCATGGGAGACGCGTATGCCGCCGCCCTCCCGGAACTGCCCTCCTCGCTCGAATCCGCGCTCCACGCGTTCGAGACCGACGACGTGTTGCGGGAGTCGTTGGGGAAGGACTTCGGCGACTACTACGCGACGTCCCGGCGGTGGGAGCTCAAGGCCTGGCGGGACACCGTCACGGACTGGGAGCGCGCGCGCTACGAGCGATCGGTGTAGCGACCAGGGCGCGCTTCACGTGAACGCTCGGATCCCCGTCAGGACGTGACCGATCACGAGCGTGTGGACCTCCTCGGTCCCCTCGTAGGTGAGGACAGACTCGAGGTTCGTCATGTGGCGCATGATCGGGTATTCGAGCGTGATGCCGTTCGCACCCAGGATCCCACGGGACGTCCGCGCGATCGCGATCGCCTCTCGCGTGTTGTTGAGCTTCCCGATCGACACCTGTTCGGCGCGGAGCCGGCCCTCCTCCTTCATCCTGCCGAGGTGATAGGCGAGGAGCGTGCCCTTCGTCAGCTCGACCGCCATGTCCGCCAGCTTCTTCTGCGTCAGCTGGAACGACGCGATCGGCCTGTCGAACTGCACGCGCTCCTTCGCGTAGGTGAGCGCGGTCTCGAAACACGAACGCGCGGCGCCCATCACCCCCCACACGATCCCGTACCGCGCCTCGTTGAGACAGCTCAGCGGGCCGCGCAGTCCCTCGACGCCGGGAAGGATCGCGTCGGTGGGCAGCCGCACGTCGTCCATCACGAGCTCCGACGTCACCGACGCGCGGAGCGACATCTTCCGGTGGATGTCGGGTGCGCTGAATCCGGGCAGGTCACAGGGGACCAGGAAGCCGCGGATCCCGTCGTCCGTGTTCGCCCACACCACGGCCACATCGGACACCCCGCCGTTCGTGATCCACATCTTCGTCCCGTTCACGATCCAATCGTCGCCGTCGCGGCGGGCGGTCGTCCGCATCGAGCTCGGGTCGCTCCCGCTGTCCGGCTCCGACAGGCCGAAGCAACCGATCGCGTCGCCGCTCGCCATCCGTGGCAACCAGTGCGCCTTCTGCTCGTCGGAACCGAACGCGTGGATCGCGTACATCGCGAGCGCGCTCTGGACGGAGACGAACGAACGGAGCCCCGAGTCGCCTGCCTCGAGCTCCAGCTCGACCAGGCCGTAGGCGACCGCGCCGAGGTCACCGATCCCCGGCAGCTGCATCCCGAAGAGCCCGAGCTCGCCGAGCTCCTTCGCCAGCTCGCGAGCCGGGAACTCGCCCCGCTCGTACCAGTCATCGACCTCCGGCAGGATCCGGTCGTGCACCCACTCGCGCGCGAGGTCCCGGATCTGCCGCTCCTCGTCGGACAGCAGGGCATCCAGATCCAGCAGGTCCGATGGCTTGAGGTCGCTCATGCCTCCTCCTTGCGGTTCCCGAGGTCCTCCCCGATGGTCCCACGAGGTGCCTGCTTCGTGCCCGGGTGACCGAGGATCTCGCGGGTGTGCTCCCCGAGAGCCGGCGGCGGCAGGTCGTACCGGATGGGCGTCAGCGACAGCCGGAGCGGGTTGGCCACGGTGTCGACCTCGATCCCGTCGCGACGCGTCAGCGTCGCGACGGGATCGAGGTCGACCGTCCGGGCGTAGGCGAAGGCCTCGGCCACGTCGTGCACGACGCCGCACGGGATGCCGTCGCGCCGCAAGAGGTCGACCCAGGATGCCGCGGACGCCGAGCGCAGCCGCACCTCCAGCGCGGCGACGAGCGCGTCCCGGTTCGTCACGCGGTCGCCG
>VAYF01000014.1 GCA_005883885.1 Actinomycetota bacterium
CCTCGATCAGCTCGACGAGGATTGCCGCGAGCGGCTCGGGAAGAATCCGCTCCGCGTCTTCGACTGCAAGGTGGACGGCCGGAAGGACTTCGTCCTCGCCGCTCCGACGATCGCCGATCGGTTGTGCGGCCCGTGCACCGAGCACTTCGGCGGGGTCCGATCCGGTCTCGAAGAGGCGGGCGTCGGGTACGAGCTGGATCCGCGGCTCGTCCGCGGGCTCGATTACTACACGCGCACGGCCTTCGAATGGATCTCGACGAACGAGACGTCCGTGCAGGCGGCGACGTTCAACGCCGGCGGGCGCTACGACGGGCTGGCCGAAGCCCTCGGTGGCCCGGCGACGCCGGGCGTCGGGTTCGCGCTGGGGCTCGATCGGGTGCGGATGGCGATGGACCGGGAGGGCCTCCCGCGGGCGGCGGCGCGCGCGTCCCGGTGCTTCGTTGTCGCCGTGGGTGAGGGCGACGCGCGCGCGGCCGCCCACCGGCTGGTGGACGAGCTCCGCGACGCGGGCGTGCCGGCCGAGCGTTCGTACGAGGATCGGCCGCTCAAGGCGCAGCTCAAGATGGCCGATCACGCCGGGGCCGCGTTCGCTGCGATGGTGGGGGAGCGCGAGCTCGCGGGCGGTGTCGTGACCCTGCGGCGTCTGGCCGACGGCGAGCAGGAGACCATCGCGATGGAAGAGCTCGCGGGCCGGCTCCTTCGAGAGGATCCATGATGGATCCGTCCGCGATGGTCACCGCGATGCGGACGCACACGTGCGGCGAGCTCCGCCTGACGCATGCCGGCGACCAGGTGGCGCTGTGCGGCTGGGTCGCCCACCGCCGCGACCACGGCGGCGTGACGTTCATCGACCTGCGCGATCGCGAGGGCGTCGTGCAGACCGTGTTCCATCCGGACGACGCTCCCGTGGCGCACGCCGCCGCGCAGGAGCTTCGTGGCGAGTGGGTCGTGCGGATCATGGGCGTCGTGCGCGAGCGACCCGCCGGCATGGCGAACGTCGATCTCGCGACCGGGGCGGTGGAGGTCGCGGTAACGTCCGTGGAGGTGCTCAACCGCGCGGAAACGCCGCCGTTCGTGATCGAAGACCGGATCGAGGCCGATGAGCTGCTCCGGCTGGAGTATCGCTACCTGGACCTGCGGCGACCCGAGATGACCCGCGGGCTGCGACTGCGCCATGAGATCAATCGGACGATCCGCGAGCACTTGGACCCTCTCGGGTTCCTCGAGGTGGAGACGCCGGTCCTGACGACCGCCACGCCTGAGGGCGCACGCGACTTCCTGGTCCCTTCGCGGATGTTCCCCGGCTCCTTCTACGCGCTGCCGCAGTCTCCGCAGCAGCTCAAGCAGCTGCTGATGGTCGCCGGACAGGACCGCTACTACCAGATCGTGCGATGCCTCCGCGACGAGAAGCCGCGCGCCGACCGCGGGCTCGAGTTCACGCAGCTCGACGTCGAGATGTCGTTCGCAGACGAGGACGACGTCATGGCGGTGATCGAGCCGCTCTACGTTCGGATCGTCCGGGAGACGCAGGGGGTCGACGTGAGCACGCCCTTC
The DNA here is from genome assembly GCA_005883885.1 of Actinomycetota bacterium. GTDB lineage: Bacteria > Actinomycetota > UBA4738 > UBA4738 > HRBIN12 > AC-51. The sequence goes on from VAYF01000014.1 coordinate 1,555, forward strand.
CGTCGCATGTCCTACGACGAGATGCTCGAACGCTACGGCTCGGATAAGCCCGACCTCCGGTACGGGATGGAGCTCTCGACGTTCACGGACCTCTTCGAGGGCTCGGGGTTCACGTCGTTCGCGAAGGTCGCGGCCGACGGCGGCGTGATCAAGGGGCTCGTCGCTCCCGGCGGCGCCGCGGCCCTCTCGCGCAAGGAGCTGGACAGGCTGGTCGAGGATGCGAAGGGCCGCGGCGCCGCCGGGCTCGTGTGGATCGCGGTCGAGGACGGTGGAGCCCTCCGATCGCCGGTCGAGAAGTTCTTGAGCGACGAGGAGCGGACCGGGATCCTCGAGCGCACCGATGCCGGCACCGGGGATCTGGTGTGCCTCGTCGCCGACCGGATCGATCGGACGAACGTCGCGCTCGACGGGCTCCGACGGGACCTTGCCGCGCGGCTCGAGCTGATCTCGGAGAACCTCTGGGAGTTCGTCTGGTACTTCGAGCCCCCGCTGTTCGAGTGGAGTGATGACGAGGACAAGTGGGTCTCGAACCACCACCCGTTCACGGCGCCGCTCACCGACGACCTCGAGCCCCGGACGGCGAAGGCCCGCGCCTATGACCTGGTCTTGAACGGGTTCGAGCTGGGCGGTGGCTCGATCCGGATCCACGATCCGCAGATCCAGGAGCGTGTCTTCGAGGTCCTCGGGTTGTCGCACGAGGAGATCGATGCGAAGTTCGGCCATCTGATCCGCGCGTTCCGCTTCGGGGCTCCGCCCCACGGCGGGATCGCGATGGGGATCGACCGGTTGGCCATGCTGATGGCCGGGAAGGATGCGATCCGTGACGTGCAGGCGTTCCCGAAGGCGCAGTCGGGGGCCGATCCGTTGATGGGTGGGCCCTCGCCCGTCGACGCCGGGCAGCTCCGCGAGCTCGGTATCAGCGTGCTCGAGCCACCGCGGGCGGAAGGCGAGCGCTGATGGCCTCGCTCGAGCGCGACGACCTCGAACTGCTCCGCGGGGAGAACTACGCCTGGTTCGTCACGCTCGACCCCGACGGGTCACCGGTCGCCTCGATCACCTGGGTGGACGCGGACGAACGCCACGTGCTGATCAACACCGCGGAAGGGCGGCGCAAGGATCGGAACGCCGCGCGTGATCCGCGGGTGGTCGTGGCCGTCCAGGCGTTCGACGACCCGTACCGGTGGATCTCGGTCGAGGGGATCGTCGAGGAGCGGGTCACGGGGTCGGAGGCCGAGGCGCACATCGACACGTTGAGCCGCCGCTACGACCACGAGCCCTGGACCCCCACACCGGGTCAGGTGCGCGTGCTCTTCCGGATCCGTCCCAAGAACATCGTCCGGTACGACTGAGCCCATGGCCGACGTTCCCCTCGCCGCCCGGATGCGTCCACGCACGCCGGCGGAGTTCGTCGGGCAGACGCACCTGGTCGGACCCGGACGGGCGCTCACGAAGCTGATCGAGAAGGGCGCGCTGCCGTCGTTGATCCTGTGGGGGCCCGCCGGTTCCGGCAAGACCACGCTCGCGCACCTGCTGGCCGATGCGGTGGGTGCCCATCTGATGCAGCTCTCCGCGGTCAACAGCGGCGTGGCCGACGCCCGCAAGGTGATGGACGGCGCCCGCGGCGGTCTGTTCAAGACCGTGTTATTCGTGGACGAGGTGCATCGGTGGTCCAAGGCACAGCAGGACGTGCTGCTGCCGGCCGTCGAAGAGGGAACCGTGACGCTGATCGGCGCGACGACGGAGAACCCGTACTTCTCGTTGAATACCCCGTTGCTCTCCCGGTGCCTGCTGATGCGGCTGGAGCCGCTGTCCGCCGACGACGTGGCGGCGCTGATCCGGCGCGCGTTGGACGACGCCGAACGCGGGCTCGGCGGGCACGACCTGGCGATCGACGACGACGCGCTCGAGCATCTGGTGACGATCGCCGGCGGGGACGCGCGGATGGCGCTGATGGGACTCGAGGCTGCCGCTCTCGCGGCCGAGGCCGAGGGTGAGACCCAGATCACCCTGGAGCTCGCCGCCGACGCCGTGCAACGGAAGGCGATCGTCTACGACCGGCAGGGCGACGCCCACTACGACGTGGTCTCGGCGTTCATCAAGTCGATCCGCGGGTCGGACCCGGATGCCGCGCTGTTCTGGCTCGCGCGGATGATCGAGGCCGGGGAGGATCCGCGCTTCATCGCGCGCCGGCTGATCGTGCACGCGTCCGAGGACATCGGGCTCGCCGATCCCATGGCGCTGCTGCAGGCTGCAGCCGCGGCCCAGGCCGTGGAGCACGTCGGTCTACCGGAGGCACGGCTGAACCTCGCGCAGGCGACGATCTACCTCGCGCGTGCCGCGAAGTCGAACAGCGTCTACACCGCGATCTCGGCGGCGCTCGAGGACGCGGCGTCGGCCGACCCGGTCCCGGCCCATCTGCGCGATGCGTCGTACCCCGGTGCGAAGAAGCTCGGTCACGGGGAAGGCTACGTGTACCCCCACGACGAAACAGGCCATTGGACCGAACAGGACTACCGGCCCGTCCGCTACCGCGGGAACCGCTACTACGAGCCCTCCGAGATGGGCGAGGACACGAAGGATTGGACCCCGGGGGCTGGCCCGGCCCGCCCTTCCCGGCGCGATCCCTCGACCGGGTAGGCTACGGGGTTCCGGCCCGGCACCGAGGAGGACCGAAGCATGATCGCGACCGCAGGGGACACCGCCCTGATCATCGTGGCCGCCTTGTGGGGCGTCCTCGTCCTGTTCCTGTGTCTCGTCCTCGCGAACACGTTCCGCGTTCTGGAGAGCACGAAGATGACGATCGACGCGATGCGCGAGGAGACCGTGCCCCTGCTGCGTGAGGTCAAGACCTCGATCGAGAAGACGAACCGCGAGATCGATCGCGTGGACATCGTCCTGGAGTCGGCGGGATCGATCGTCGGACGGGTGGAGCGAGTCTCCGGGCTGATCGAGGAAGCGGCGACGAGCCCGATCGTCAAGCTGATCGCCCTCGGTGCGGGGGTGCGCAAGGGCTTCGCCAAGGCCGCCAAGAAGGCCAAGAAGTAGGACCGGAGCGACGTGCGACGACCGTTCTGGGTCGCCCTGGGGGTCGGCTTCGGCGCGGCCGGCGCGATCATGGTCTCGCGCTGGACGCGGCGGCAGGTCCAACGGGCGAAGCCGACATCGATCGCTCGGGAAGCGCGGAGCGGGCTGCTGTGCCTGGTCCCGGCGCCGCCTGACCCGCCGGTAGACTCCCCGATGTGGAGGGCAACCGGATCCGTGAGCTGTTCCTTTCGTTCTTCGAAGAGCGCGAGCACGTCCGCGTCCGTTCGTCTTCGTTGATCCCACCGCCCGAGTCCGGGCTGCTCCTCACGAATGCGGGGATGAACCAGTTCATCCCGTATTTCCTGGGGCAGTCGGTGCCGCCCTACCGCCGCGCCACCACGGCGCAGAAGGTGATGCGGACCAACGACATCGAGAACGTCGGCCAGGACGCGCGGCACCTCACGTTCTTCGAGATGCTCGGCAACTTCTCGTTCGCCGACTACTTCAAGGTCGACGCGATCCGGTGGGCCCACGAGCTGATGACGGAGGGCTACGGGATCGAGCACGACCGCCTGTGGGTGACCGTCTTCGATGTCTACTAGGAGGCGGCGAGGGCGTGGGTCGACGCCGCCGGACTCTCGCCGGAGCGGATCGTCCGGCGTGGGATGTTCGACGCCCACGGTGAGCCCGCCAACTACTGGTCGACGCACGCGGCCGGCCCCGCCGGCCCATGCAGCGAGATCTTCGTGGATCGCGGGTCGAAGTACGGGCCCGACGGCGGCCCCGACGTCGACGAGGAGCGCTTCATGGAGATCTGGAACCTCGTGTTCATCCAGGACCAGGTCGACGCCGACATGCGCATCCTCGCGCCTCTGCCGGGCAAGAACGTGGACACCGGCTCGTCGCTGGAGCGCGTGGCGACGGTGCTGCAGGGCGTCGACAACGTCTTCGAGACGGACCTGTTCCGGCCAACGCTCGAGGTCGCGGAGCGGTTGTCCGGCAGGAAGCATGGGCAGGATCCGCACGACGACGTCTCGCTCAAGATCATCGCCGAGCACGGGCGGGCGGCGACGTTCCTGATCGCGGACGGGGTTCAGCCCTCCAACACCGGGCGCGGCTACATCCTGCGCCGGATGCTCCGGCGGGTCGTGTCGCATGCACGGCGCCTGGGGATCCAGCGCGGTGTCCTCGACGAGGTGATCACGAGCGTGCTCCAGGGTTTCGGCGACGCCTACCCGGAGCTCCGGGAGAACGCAGCCTTCGTGCGCCAGGTCGCCGACTCCGAGGAGGAGCGCTTCGCCGCCACGCTCCGTCAGGGCATGGCCCAGTTCGAAGACGCGAAGGCGCACGCCGAGCACGCGAGGATCTCCGGCGACGCCGCGTTCAAGCTGCACGACACGTTCGGGTTCCCGATCGAGCTGCTCGAAGAGATCGCGGCGGACGAGGGCCTCTCGGTCGACACCGACCGGTTCGCCGTCCTCCTCGACGAGCAGCGGGACCGCGCACGGGCGGCCGCCAAGAAGGTCGAGACCGGTCTGGAAGCCGGATCCGTGCCGGGGACCGAGTTCGTCGGGTACCGCGAACACGAGGCCGAGTCGCCGATCAGCCTCCTCCTCGGCGAGGACAACGCCGAGCTGGGCGTGGCGGAAGAGGGCGCGCGGGTTCGGGTCTTCCTCGAGCGGACGCCGTTCTACGCGGAGGGCGGTGGACAGGTCGGGGATCAAGGGATCATCCGAACGGACACCGGGTCGGTCCGCGTCATCGACACGCTGCCGGCCGGCGAGCACGGGATCGTCCACGAGGGCATCGTTGCCTCGGGTGAGGTCCGCGCCCAGCAGCCGGGGGTGGCGTCGATCGACGTGCCGCGGCGCGAGGCGACGACGCGTGCGCACACGTCGACGCACGTCGTGCACTGGACCCTGAAGCACCTCCTGGGGGAGCATGCCCGACAGGCGGGCTCCCTCGTCGAGCCCGGACGGCTCCGATTCGATTTCCCGAACCCCGGCCCGGTCGGCACCGACCAGCTGGAAGAGGCGGAGCGGGAGGCGAACCGCCGTTTGGCGGCTGATGACCCGGTCAAGATCTTCGAGACGACGATGCACGAAGCCAAGTCGCTGGGGGCGGTCGGCCTGTTCGGTGAGAAGTACGGCGATCTCGTCCGGGTCGTCGAGATCGGCGATTATTCGCGCGAGCTCTGCGGTGGGACGCATGTGCACCGCACCGGGAGCGTGGCGGTGATCCGGCTCCTCCGTGAGGGCTCGATCGGCGCCGGGATGCGCCGCGTGGAGGCGCTCGTCGGACCCGACGCGCTCCGCGAGATCGATGCCGAACGTGCGCTCCTTCGCGGGCTCGTCGAGGCGCTCGAGGCGAAGGACCCGCAGGGCGCGATCGAACGCGCCCGCAGGGTCATCGAGGAGAACAAGCGGCTCCGGAGCCAGCTCGGGTCGTTGCGCGCCGGCGATCGCGACGCGTTGATCGCGTCGCTCGTCGCCGGCGCGCAGGACGTCGACGGGGTCGCCCTCGTGGTCTCCGAGATCCCCGGTGAGGATCCAGGCGGTCTGCGCGACCTCGCCCAGAAGGTGCGTGACCGGTTGAGCGCCGGCCCGGCGGTCGTCGTGGTCGGAAGCGGAACCGACGGGAAGGCGATGCTCGTCGCCGCGGCGACCGCGGCCGCCGTCGAGCGCGGGATCACCGCGCCCGCGCTCCTCGAGCCCGCGGCGCGTTCGATCGGAGGGGGCGCGGGCGGCAAGGACATCCTCGCGAACGCCGGCGGCACGGACGCGGAGAAGGTACCGGAGGCGCTCGGCGGGATCCCCTCGCGCGTGCGTGAGCTGCTCGGCGGGCGCTGATGGCGGTGGAGGTGCCCGGTCGCGTGCTGGGGTTGGACCTCGGTGACGTTCGGATCGGCGTCGCGATCTCCGACGAGGCGCGCCGGCTCGCGGTGCCGCTGGGGACGGTGCAGGTCGGGCGCCCGCCGGGGGAGCTCAAGGCGATCGCCGCGCTCGTCGCCGAGCACGGGGTGACGCTCGTCGTCCTGGGTCTGCCGCTTTCCCTGGATGGATCGCACGGTCCGCGGGCGAACCATGCGGAGGCGTTCGCCGAGACCCTCCGGACGGTGCTCCATGTCCCCGTCGCGATGCAGGACGAGCGCTTCACCACCGTCGAGGCCGAACGGGGGCTCCGCGGCGCGGGCCTGAAGGGGCAGGACCGGCGTTCGGTCGTCGATGCCGAGGCGGCGAGGATCGCGCTCCAGGCATGGCTCGACGCACGGCGGAGCGGCGCCTCCGCGGACTGAGCACGTTCGACCGGTATCCTCGTCGCCCGATGGACACCTCGACGCCGCACGCGCCGACCGACGCGAGCGGCCGCCCAGGGCGCCGCCGCCGCCGCGTTCGCCTCGTCGTGGTCCTGGTCGCGTTCCTGCTCGTCACCGGGGCGGTCTCGGCGGCGGTCGCGAAGTACCGAGGGTGCCAGGAACCGCCTGCGGCGACCGGGAGCGCGGTCGCGTTCCCGATCCCGCCGGGAGCGACCGGGAAGGACGTGGTCGCCGCCCTCGATCAGCGCGGTCTGATCCGGTGCGGCGGGTTCGTCGGCAACCTCCTCCTTCGGGGGACGGGGAAGGCGGGGAAGATCCTGGCCGGCACCTACGACCTGCGGGTGGGGATGTCGCTGGACGAGATCGTGAGCGTGATCACGACCCCGCCCCCGAAGGTGCCGACCGTTCGGCTCACCGTCCCCGAGGGGCTCAGGATCTCCACGACCTATCCGGGGGAGCGGAGCATCTCGAGCGTGGTGGCCGGCCAGACCGGGCTCTCGGCGAAGACCTTCGCATCGCTCGCGGACAGCGGCCGGTACCGACTTCCGCCGTTCCTCCCGCGGAGCGCCGGGACCGCCGAGGGGTTCCTGTTCCCCGACACGTACCAGCTGGTGAAGAAGGGTCTGACCGCAGACACCGTGATCCGTCGGATGCTGATGCAGTTCCAGACCGAGGCGAAGAG
>VAYF01000015.1 GCA_005883885.1 Actinomycetota bacterium
GCCCACGAGGTTGTTGGTCACGAAGTCGGTGAACATCGGGATGTACACGAGGATCATCGCGATGAAGATCCCGGGTGCCGCGAGCGGAACGAGGATCCGCCTGGCCTTCGTCCACCAGCCGGCGCCCAGGTCGTCGGCGACATCGAACAGGCTCGGGTCGATCGCCTTCATCGCTGCGTAGATCGGGATCGTCGTGTACGTGATCCAGCCCGTCGCGAGCGTGATGATCACCGAGAAGCGCCCGAACAAGAGCCAGGTCACGGGTTCGCTCACGAGGTGGAGCCGCAGCAGCACCCAATTCAGGATCCCGTCGTGGCCCAGGAGCATCCGCCAGGCGTAGATCTTCACGATCGGGTTGAGCTCGTCGGCCAGGACGAGCAACAGCAGCAGCGGGAGCTCCCAGCGACCCGCCCTGAAGGCCATGATGTATGCGAGCGGGATCCCGACCGCGAGCATCAGCAGCTGCGCGGAGGTCGCGATGATGAACGTGGTGACCGCGACCCTGCGGTAGACCGGCTCGGTCAGGACGTTCGCGTAGTGCACGAACGAATACCCTCCGAACGTGCTCGGCGGGTACCGGAGCAGGCTCATCCGCACCATCAGGACCATCGGCGCCAGGAAGAAGACGACGAGCAGGGCCGTCGGGATCGCCAGGTAGCGCCAGTGCCCGAAGCGCCGCCGCCGCGGGCGCCTCGCGCGCGGTGGCACCCCGACGACGTCGAGGGCGGACCGTTCCGCCGTCGAGGCCATCACTCCGCTCCCGTCAACGCGGTCACGGTCGGCTCCGCCTCGGCAGAAAGGGCCCCCAGGATCGCCTTGGCGCCTCCACCGCGTCGCCGGAGGATCCACCACGCGAGGACGATGAGGATCACCTGGACCGCTGAGATGATCGTGCTGATCGCGTTGATGATCGGCAGGTTCGGCGCGTTGCGCAGCGTCCCGTAGGCCCACACGGGGAAGAGCAACTGGAAGCCCCCGGTGAAGTAGCTGATCTCGAAGTTGTTGAACGACCACGTGAACGCGAAGATCGCCGAGGCGGCGATCGCCGGGGTGATGTGCGGCATGATCACGTAGCGGAAGACCTGGAAGCGCGACGCCCCCAGGTCGATCGCGGCTTCCTCCTGCGATCGCTCGAACCGAAGGAGCTGCGCCGACACGATCGCGGTGACGAGCGGGAACGTGCAGATGACCTGGGTGGCCACGACGGTGCGGAGCGAGAGCTGGAGCACGTGGAAGGTCCGTTGGATCTGCGCGTAGAACAGCAAGGCCGCGATCCCGATCACGAGCCACGGCAGGATCAGCGGGGCGCCGACCAGCCCGCCCATCACGCCCCGTGAGCGGAATCGGAACCGGGTCAGCGCGAACGCCATCAGCGTGCCGATGACGACGCAGAGGGGGGCGACGATCAAGGCGACGATCGTCGAGTTGAGGATCGAGTTGCGCAGGTCGGGGTTCCCCAGCGCCTCGTGGTAGTACGTGGTCGTGAACCCCGACCACGGCAGGGAGATGATCTCCGACCGGTTGAACGAGAAGACCGCTAGCAGGATGAGGGGTCCGTACAAGACCAGCAGCGCGAAGAGCACGAAGCTCACGCGGGCGCCGAGGCCGACCCTCCGCCGGGTCCGGAGCCTCGCGGGGATCCGGTTCTGGATGGCGACGGGCCGGAGCGCCCCCGCGGCCTCAGCCACCTAGGCCGCCTTGACCTCTTGCCACACTTGGGTCCACGCCGCCCGGTTCTCCGGCGGGCTCGCGGGGATCGCGTTCGCGAAGCTGTTCGGCGCGTTGAGCGAAGCGTCCTGGATGAGCGCCTGAGACGCGTGCTGGAGGATCAGCTGGTTCGCGACCTCGTAGTTCCACGTCTTCGCCTCGAACAGCTCCTGGTGCCAGTCCAGGTACCAGTTGAGGAGTGCGTAGGCCGCGTCGGTGTTGGAGGCGCCGGTCTGGATGCCGTAGCCGCACGTCCAGAGCATCTGGCCTTCCTTCGCGACCGCGAACTTCACGTTCATGCCGTCGCGCTGGAGGATCTTCGCGTTGCCGGGGTAGCCGGAGCTGATGACGACCTCGTTGGACTTGAACAGGCTCGTGATGTCGGAGTCCGACTGCCAATACGTGCGGAACTGTCCCTTGTGCGCGATGAGGAAGTTCTTCACCGTGTCGAGCTGGTCAGGGGTCATCGACAGCGGGTCGGTGATGCCGTTCGCGAGCGCGCCGATGTCGATCGCCGTCGTCGAGTTGTCCTCGATCGCCGCGCGTCCTTGATACTTCGGGTCGAACAGATCCATCCACGAGTTCGGCGGCGTCGTGATGACGTCGGCGTTGTACATGAGCCCCGCGGTGCCTGCGTCGACCGGGATCATGTACACCTTCCCGTCGACCTGGACGCCGGGAAGGCCCTTCATCGCCGGGAAGATGTTGTTCCAGTCCGGGATCCTGCTGACGTCGAGCGGCTGGTAGAGGCCGTCCTGCACCATGGTGAGGGTGTTCTCGTCGACGCAGCTGTTCACGACGTCGGCCTGGAACCCGGCCTGCATCTTGGCCACGGCTTCGTCACCGTTGCCGAACGGTTCCTTCACCAGGTGCACGTTCGGGTACTGCTCGGTGAAGGACTTGATGTATGCGGGCGCGAACCCGTCGCTGTACGAGAAGAGCCTGAGGGTTCCCGAGATCGCGGCCGGACCCGCGGAACCACCCGGCGGCGCCGAGCTCGAGCCACCGCCACAGGCCGAAGCGATGAGCGCCGCGGCGGTGACGACCGCGAACGGACCGAACCGCCGACGGGCCCTCGTGTGCTTCCGGATCGCCGGGCCGACCTTTCGATTCATCGTTCCCCTCCCGCTCGTCGCTGGGCATCCAGGTACGTCGCGATCAGCTCGCCCGCGCGATCGCAATGATCCTCGGCCAGGCGAGCGGCCAGACCGGGGTCTCCGGCCTCGATCGCCTGGACGAGCGGACGATGTTGCAGGGCGGCCTCATCCAGCGACGGGAGCACCCGCTCGTCCAGCCGCAGGAGCGCCCGGAGCATCGGCACGTACCGCACGAACACCTCGTGGATCCGCGCGTTGCCCGATAACCGGCAGAGCCCGTCATGGAACTCGAGGTCGCGCCGGAAGACGTCGCCTCTGTTACCGGATCGAACCGCCGACTCGATCCCCTCCAGCAGGGAGCGCACCTGGGTGAGATCGTCGGGGGTGCGAGCCGACGCGAGCATCCGAGCGGCGCGTCCCTCGATGGCCGCACGGAGCCCATAGATCGCTCGCACGTCGTCGGACGTGAGGCTCACCACGAACGTCCCTCGCCGCGGCTCTTCCGCGAGGAGGCCCTCGGCGCGAAGGAGCTTGAACGCCTCGCGGACGGGGCCGCGGGACACGTGCAGCTGTTGGGCGATCCGCGCCTCCACGAGATGCTCGCCCTGCTGGAACCCGCCCTCGAGGATCTGCTCCCGGATCATGTCGGCGGCGTCCTGGACGAGAGACCTCGGGCTCGGCAACGGCCTGAGCGCCGCCGACGCGTCCCTCGATGGCATCGTCCCGCCTCCCCGACCACGATCGCTCGCGGCCTGCAGGCAGGACTGTAGACTGTCGACCGTCAACGAGGCAAGGGACGGATCGTGGCAGGCACGACGTACCCCGCGGTGCGAACCGAACTCCCGGGCCCCCGGAGCCGGCAGCTGCTCGAGCGCCTCGACCGCGTCTTGATCTCTTCCCTGACGGATCACGACGAGGTGCCCTTCGTGGAGGCCCGCAAGAGCGACTGGGTCATCGAAGACGTCGACGGGAACACCTTCGCCGACCACGTCTCGGCATGGGGCACCACCCAGCTCGGCGCCACCCCCAGATCCGTGCTGCGAGCGGTCACGGAGGCGCAGGCTCGTTACGGGATGGAGATCACCGACTACATCCCGAACGAGCCGGAGCTGGAGCTCGCCGAACTCCTCGTGCGCATCGCGCCGCCGGGGCTCTCGCGCGTCGCCGTCGGCGTCAGCGGCACCCTCGTGGTCGAGGGCGGGGTGAAGCTCGCCCGCGAAGCGACGGGCCGGCCGATGATCCTGACCTTCTACGGGCAGTACCACGGCGAGGGCACGTACCTGACCGCGGGCGTCTCCACGGACCTCGCCGAGGTCACGACCCAGCACGCCCAGTACGTGGCCGGTGCTCGTGCACCAGGTCGAGCCCGAGCAGATCGCGGGCGTGCTGATCGAGCCCGTGCTCGGGGAGGGCGGGGTGCTGATCCCGTCCCCGCCGTTCTGGGCCCGTCTCCAGGGGCTCTGCCGCCGGTGGGGCTGGAAGCTCATCCTCGATGAGGTCCAGACGGGGATGGGTCGGTGCGGTCGGATGTTCGCCGCCGAGCGGTACGCGATCGAGCCCGACATCATGCTCCTGGGGAAGGGGTTCGCCGGGGGCGGCGCCCCGATCGGCGCGATCCTGGGCACGGAGGAGGTCATGGGCTCCTCCGATCTGCACCTGGGGGGGACGTTCGCATGGACGCCGGCCGCTGCCGCCGGCGCGGTCGCGTCGATCGAAGGCTTGCTCGCCGACGACGGCGCCGCCCTCGCGAACGCCCGCGCGATCGAGGCGGCCGCGCACGAGGAACTCGATCCGCTCGTGGAGCGGTTCGAGCAGGTCGGGGACGTCCGCGCGTCGGGGGCGCTGATCGGCATCGAGTTCGTGCGCGATCGCGCGTCGCTCGATCCGGCGCCCGCCTTCCACCGGGCCGTCCACCTGCAGGCGCTTCGCCGCGGCGTGCTCGGGATCACGCAATGGGGGAAATGGGTCTATCGGCTCCAGCCCGCGCTCACGATGCCGCTCGACCTCTTCCGGTGGTCATGCGTGCGGATCGCGGCGGCCGTCGAGGAGGTGGCCGTATCGCCGCCCCCCGAGCCGCCATCGCTGCTCGAACGGGGCGCGCCGGTCGAGGGTGGGTCCCGTCGGCGATGAGCGCTCGTCTCGGTCACCACCGGCCGTCCGGGACATCGGGTGCAGCTCCCCGATCGAACCAGTCCCCGGCGAGCTCGCCGCCGGGGTAGATCAGTCCATCGGAGGGGTTCCGGCACAGGCCTTCCGGATGGTTCAGACCGGTCGCGAGCTCGACGAACCCGGTCGCGCTCAGGCGCGCATCGCCTCCTCCGAAGCCCCGATCGCCTCGCCCACGATGGTGAGCGCGCGTCGTGCGACGTCGATCGGCGTCACGAGGGACGGCTGGAGGTTGTACGAGGTCGTGCTCGAGTCCCCGATGATGCCGCGAGCGAGGGCCTCCCGCGCGACCCGCTCCTGCATGGGGAGGTCGCGTTCCTTCGTCTCCCGGTCGCGGACGAACTCGATCGCCCAGAAGCATCCGACGGCGCGGACGTCGCCGACCGAGGGATGACGCTTCATCATCCCCGGGAGCTCCTCGAGAGCCATCGCTTCGAGCGCTCGGACGTTCTCGAGGACCGGTTCCTCCCGCAGCCAGCGAAGGGTCTCGAGGGCGGCGGCACAGGCGCCCGGGAACCACGACCACGTCGATCCGGTGGAGAGGTCGTCGAAGGCCATCGCCCCCTCCGTGCCGAGGACGGCGCCGATCGGCAGGACGCCGCCCCCCATCGCCTTCCCGAGGGCGATCAGGTCCGGTCGGATATCCCATCGGTCCACCGCGAACAACGTCCCGCTCCTGCCGAACCCCGTCTTGACCTCATCCGCGCAGAGCAACCACCCATGCGCGCCGCACAGGTCGACGAGCGCCGGCCAGAACGGGTCGGGGGGAGCCACGCAGCCGCCGGATCCCAACACGGGCTCGATCAGGACGCCGGCGACCTCACGAGGGTCGATCTCGTGGAAGAGGACGTGGTCCCGCAGGTAGTCGATCGTGCCGTCGCCGGTGCCCCCGGGGCGAGGACGGAAGGGGGTGCGATAGGGGTTGGGGTAGGGGACATGGACGAAGCCCGGCATCAACGCGCGATACCCGCTGGACAGCTCCGCCGCCTCGGCGCCCGCGGCCCCCGCCGTCCCCGCTTCTCCGTGGTAGGCCCCCATGAACCCGATGACGATCGGCCGGCCGGTCGACCGCCGCATGAACCGAACGGCGGTCTCGACCGCCTCGGTCCCGTTGAGCGCGATGTCCACCCTCGTGAGACCGGCCGGAGCGACCTGGAGCAGCGCCTCGGCCAACGGGGCGACGAGCTCGTTCGCGATCCCGTGGGTGTCCTCCAACCCATACCGGCGCATGGCGTCCACGGCGGCGTCGGTGATCGATCGAGGCGCCGCGCCGAACGGCACGGACGCCGAGGCGCTCACGAAGTCCCAGAACACGTTCCCGTCGATGTCTTCCACGACATGGTCGTGCTTCCGCGCCATGACGAACGGGGCCAGCCCGTGCCGGAGGCCGGGGTACATCGTCCGCTCCAGCCGTCCGAGGAGCGCACGGGACCGAGGTCCGGGGAGCTCGGTCGACACCTGGGGATCCGCCGCGTGGGTCACGCGATCCGCCTCTTCGCGTCGCGGAGCACCTCCCGCGCGCAGTTGCGACCGTTCGCCCCCGTGACCCCGCCGCCGGGGTGCGTGCCCGCTCCGCAGAGGTAGAGGCCGCGGATCGGCGTTCGGTAGTCGCCGTACCCCCGCACGGGGCGGAGGAACAGGAGCTGGTCCGGGGCCATGTCTCCGTGGAGCGCGTGGCCTCCCGTGAGGCCCAGGACCCGCTCCAGATCGAGCGGCGAGAGCACCTGTCGGTGCTCGATCATGCTCGGCAGCGTCGGGAAGTGCTCCGCGATCTGCGCGATCACCCGGTCCGCGCGCGCCTCCTTCATCGTGTCCCAGTCGCCGTCGGCCAGCCGATACGGCTGCGAGTTCACATCGACCGTCATGATGTGCTTCCCGTCGGGAGCGAGCGAGGCGTCATGCACCGTGGGGAAGCAGAGCTCGATGTGCGCCGGGTCGGCGGGGATCCCGCGTTGCGCCTCCGCCTGGTGCGCGTCCATGTCGGTGAGGAACGGATCGAGCTCCATGACACCGGTGTGGTACGGCTGCGGGGACGTGCCCGAGCCCCCGGCGAGCATGGGCAGGCCCCCGAGTCCGAGGTTGATCTTCATGCTCGTGCCCGTGCAGCGGTACGCCTCGACCGCGCCCACGAACGATGCGGGGAGGTCGTCCGGATCGCAGAGGCGGAGGAACGTCCGCTTGGGGTCGGCGTTCGACAGCACGCGCAGCGCGGGGATCTCTTCACCGGTCTCCAGCTCCACACCGGTGGCGCGGCCGTCGCGCGTATGGACACGCGCGACGGGCGCCCCCAGCCGGATCTCGGCGCCGGCCTCTCGCGCGGCCTCGGCCATGAGCTCCGTGAGCCGGCCCATGCCCCCACGGACGAACCCCCAGCTCCGGGGACCCTCACCGGTGTCGCTCGCGTGATCGTGCAAGAGGACGTACGCGGTACCCGGCGTGGATGGCCCGGCGAGACTGTCGTTGATCGCGGGCCAGCCGAGGGCAGCCATCACGTGCTCCGAGCGGAACCGTTCGCCGAGGAACTGCCGCACCGACGTCGTGAACAGGAAGGCCAGATCCTGGGCCAGGCGCCGGCTCCCGTAGAGCTGCCACGCGTAGCGAAGGGCCGACCGGACGTCATCGAGACCTCGCAGGCGTGGATCGAACGCCGTGCGGTCGAAGAAGGGGACGACGGCGCGAGCCAGTTCGCCGAGATCCTGCTCGAACCGCACGAGCGCGTCCGCGTCGGCTGAGGAGAACCGACGCGTCTCCGAGAGCGTCGCCTCCATGTCGTCCGACATCAGGTAGCGCGCGCCATCGGGGTACAGGTTCAGCGTGGGGCCG
>VAYF01000016.1 GCA_005883885.1 Actinomycetota bacterium
CGGTCGCAGGCGTCCCGCCCATCAGCGCCCGGTCGAGCGCCTGCAGCGAGGGCGCTTCCTCCTCGTACGCACGGACGTAGTCGCCGACCGGGACCCCCGCCATGCCGGCGGTCCACAGATCCGGGTAGCGGCCGAGCTCCATCAGCGTGATGTATCCACCCCACGACCAGCCCGCGATCACCGTCCGGGACGCGTCGACGTCCGGTCGACCGAGGAGGTCCCGCAGTCCTGCCGTGACATCGTCCACGTCGGTGAACCCCACGTCGCCCGTGAGCGCGTCGCTCCACGATCGCCCGTATCCGCTGGAGCCCCGGTAGTTGGGCATCGCGACCAGGAAGCCCGCGTCCACGTACGCCTGGACCTCGGGGAAGTACGCGTCCTCGTACAGCCAGTGCGGTCCGCCGTGCACGAACACCATGACCGGATGCGGACCGTCGCCATCGGGCTCGACGATCCAGCCGTGCACCTGCTGTTGCTGGTCGTTCGCGTAGCGCCAATCGAGGAACGGCCGGCCGGCCGGCGCCGCCTCGCCGCGGACCCCGATCGGCTCGTCGCCGCGGTCGTCCAGGATCCGGGCTCGGTGGACGCCGTCGGTGTGCCGGTACCAGACCGAGCCGTCGGGACGGACGCGCGCGTCGGTGATGGAGCCGGGAGGCGTCTCGATCCGGGAGGCCGAAGCCGGGGTGATGTCGTAGCGGAAGAGCTCGTGGCGACCGTCGTACCCGTGGCGGAGCAGCAGCGCCGACGCGTCCGGCCACCAATCCACGGCGGTCACGTCCCCGGGAAGCGAGCTGTCGAGGTTCGACCACGCCCCGGTCGCGAGGTCCCAGATCGCCGCGCGCTCACGGTCCTCCTCGTCGTGGACCACCGCGAGGCGCCGATCCCCCTCGATCGGCGACCATGCGGTCGCGAGCACGCTCGACGAGCCATCCCCCCGCTCCCCGAGCATGCTGCCCGTCCTGGGGTCGACGATCCGGAGCGAGGGATGCAGCACGTCGCCGTGCTCCGCGTGCTGCAGCGCGAGCAACGTACCGTCCGTCGAGAGACCGGCGCGGTCACCGGCGTCCTCCCAGTTGCCGGCGATCCCGATCCATTCGGTGCTCCGGGCGATCTCCTTCGCCGGACCACCATCGATCGATACGAAGACCGCGAAGCCGCCGTCGCGATCTGCGATCGCGACGGCGGCGATCCCCGAGCCGAGCGCCACCCCGTCGTTCCATCCGACCGGCAGGCCTTCGAAGAGCGGCTCGGAGCCGCCCCCTTCGAAGCCCTGCCTCAACCACCGCCCGGTCTCATCACCGGTGTCTTCCTGCCAGAACAGGACCTCATCGCCGTCGAGGCTCGCGTAGCCCTGGGTCACGCCGACGGGGTGGTCGGAGATCTTCCTGCGCTCGCCCGTCCCGACGTTCCAGCTGTGGACCTGCCATACGCCGAACTCGTTCGATGCGAAGACGGCCCGGTCGGGGGCGTTCCTGGACCAGCGCGGGAGGGTCATCTTCGGAGCGCGGAACCGGCGCTCCCACAGCGGCATGTCGGACATCGGGACAGGCTACCCGGAACGGTCCGACGCACCGGTAGTGAGCCGTAGGAGCCGCTCGGAGCCGCTCAGGATCCGGTGCTGGTACCGCCGCTCGATGGGCCGTGGTTGCCGGAGTTGCCGTGCACGCCCGCGTTCCCATGAACGTTGGCCGCCTTCGCGGCCTCATGCGCCTGGTGGCGCTGCCAGTTCAGGACGAGGTGCCCGAGCGCGTTCACGAGACCGGGCGCCTGCAGGTTCTTCTCGCAGTTCGCCTCGACCGTGTTGATCGCATGGGCGAGACCCGTCGCGTCCTGGACGGCCGGGAGCTGACCCTGCACGGCTGCGAGCTGCCCCTGACAGTCCGCCGCTGTGTGGACGGGGGCTGCGCTGCTGCTACCGCCGGCGTCCGGAGCGTTGCTCTGCTGATCCTGCCCGGGTGCCACGGGGGCCTGCGACGGGTCGGAGGATGGGGACGTCTGAGACGAGGCATCGATCGTGTTGCCGCCGGGATGGGCGACGGCGACGCCCCCGAGGAACCCAGCGATCAGCACGCACAGGAGCATGCCACCGACCGGGCCTTTGAGGACTCGCGGCAGGGTGCGACGTGGACTAGTCATGGAAGAGATATCGCCTTCTCCGTGCCCCTGAGCTTATGAGCCTCTTGGCTCGTTCGCGACCATCGTTCGGCCTAGCTCGCCGCGCGACCCGAGGTCGGCGGACCCCGTGATCGCGGCCCGCACCCGCTCGGGCGAGCAGGGGAGGTCCACGTGTCGAACACCCAGATGAGAGAGGGCATCCACGACCGCGTTCTGCACGGCGGGGGTCGACCCGATCGAGCCCGACTCCCCGATCCCCTTGGCGCCGAGGGGATTCACGTGGGTGGGGGTTTCGGTGTTGGCGGTCTCGAGGGTCGGCAGGTCCGCCGGGCTCGGCATCAGATACGTCGCCAACGTGCCGGTGACAGGGTTCCCCACGTCGTCGAACACGACCTCCTCGAAGAGCGCCTGGGCGATGCCCTGCGCGATCCCCCCGTGCTGCTGACCCCGCACGAGCGCCGGGTTCAGGATCCGGCCGCAGTCATCGACGGCCACGTGTCGGATCAGGTCGACCGATCCGGTCTCCTGATCCACCTCGACCACCGCGACATGGGCGCCGAAGGGGAACGTCGAGCCCGGCTCGCGGTAGACCCCCTTCGCCGACAGCGCGGACCCGCTGCCCTTCGCGGCCGCCGCTAGCTCGGCCCACGAGATCGCGCGGTCCGGCGCGCCCGCGACACGGAACCCTCCCTCGCGCGGCCCCTCGAGGTCCGCGGCATCCACCTCGAGCTTCTCGGCGGCGAGCATCCTCGCCACGTCCGCCACCTCGCCGGCCCTCGCCGCGACCGATGAGCCGCCCGCCTGGAGCGATCGCGACCCCCACGTGCCCTCGCCACGTTCCACCAGCGCCGTATCCGAATGGATCACGCGCACGTCCTCGATCGCGACGCCGAGCACGCCCGCCGCGAGCTGCGCGAACGCGGTCTCGTGCCCCTGGCCGTGCGACGACGTTCCCGCGTAGACGGTCACCCGGCCGTCGTCCTCGATATCCACCCGGGCGAACTCCTTCGACGAGAACGACGTTATCTCCACGTAGGTGGACACGCCGATCCCCAAGAGGGAGGGGTCTCCGCGCTCGCGGCGGGCTGCCTGTTCCTTCCGGAGATCCTCGTAGCCGGACATCTCGAGGACACGATCGAGCGGCGCCACGTAATCCCCGGAGTCGTACGTCGTCCCGGTCGCCGTCGTGAAGGGAAAGGCATCCGCCGGGATCAGGTTCTTCCGGCGCAGATCGACCGGGTCGATCGCCAGTTCCTTGGCGAGCATGTCCATCGCTCGCTCGACGCACGCAGCCGCCTCCGGCCGCCCTGCCCCCCGGTAGGCCCCGACCGGTGTGGCGTTCGTCACGACCGACCGCCCGCGATATGCGATCCTCGGGATGCGATAGATCCCCGCGAGCATCTCGCCGGTCGTGGCGGGCAGGAAGGCCCCGAGCGGGTACGCGCCCATGTCGGCGACGATGTCCACGCGCATGCCGACGACGGTGCCGTCGCGACGGGCCCCCATCTGGACGTGCTGCACCTGTGCCCGGCCGTGCCAGAGGCCCACCATCGACTCGCTCCGTGTTTCGAACCATCGGACCGGGCGCCCCAGCAGCTTCGCCGCCTTCGCGACCACCAGATACTCCGGGTAGACGGGGATCTTCGCGCCGAAGCCCCCACCCACGTCCGGAGCGATCGCGTGGACCTGCCGTCGATCGACACCGAGCAGCTCGGCCAGGTCGTTGCGGACGTCGAACGGCACCTGGGTCGATACCCAGACGGTGTAGCCGTCCTCGTCGGGAACGACGGCGATCCCGTCGGCCTCCATCGGGACCGGGGCGAGGCGCTGGTTCACGAAGCGCCCTTCGACCACGACTTCCGCACCCTCGAGTACGTCTCGTTCCCAATCGTGCTCGAACCGATGGGCGACGTTCGTACCGATGGCCGGGAACAGCAGCGGAGCACCGTCCTCCGCGGCCCGCTCGACATCGGTCACGGCGTCGAGCGGATCGGCCGATGCTCCGATCAGCTCGGCGGCATCTTGCGCCTGTCCCGAGGTCTCCGCGATGACGACCGCGAAGGGTTCCCCGACGAACCGCAACCGGTCGCGAGCGAGTGCCTCCCGATCGAACGGCTGGTCCAGCTGCCCGCCTGGAGCCTCCACGTTGCCGGACGGCGGCTGCGCGGGAAGCTCCAGGTCGTCCGCCGTGTACACGGCCACCACCCCCGGCATGGACCGAGCCTCATCCAGACCCTCCACCCCCGAGAGCTCCGCATGGGGGAAGATGGAGCGGACGAAGACCGCCCGCAACGATCCCTCGATCGGGATGTTCTCGAGGTACCTGCCTTCCCCGCGCAGGAACCGTGGGTCTTCGGTGCGGAGCGCCGGGATGCCGAACGTCGAGGGAGGGACAGCGGTCACGTCGGACATGGTCCCATAGCAGGAGGGAATGGAAGGATGCGAATGATCCGTCTGCTCATCGCCGCAACGTGTCTGGTCCTACTGTCGCCGGGGGTCGGCTCGGCGCACCTCCAAGATCAGGCGGCGACACCGTCCAGCGCCACGGCGGTCAAGGTCGTCCCCGTGAGGACCGGTCTCAACGGGCCCTCCGGGTTCACGTTCTCCCCTGGCGGCAACATCTGGTACCTGGAACGAGGCACGGGTGAGGTTCGGATCATCAACCGGAAGACCGGGACCGATCACCTGTTCTTCACGATCGGCGGCGTGGACGGCACCGGTGAGCGCGGAGCGCTCGGGATCGCGCTCGACCCCTCGTTCCCCAGCAAACCGTTCGTCTACGTCTACGTCACGAGGACATGGCGCGGGGCGCTCCGTAACCAACTCGTGCGCATCAAGCAGAGCGGCGCCCACGGGATCGGGTTCCGCGTGCTCGTGAGCACACCCGCGAGCTCAGACCCGTACCACAACGGTGGCCGGATCCTCTTCGGTCCCGATCACAAGCTCTACGTGATGATCGGCGAGGGGCACCACCCTGCCAACTCGCAGGACCTGACGGCGAACCTCCGCGGCAAGATCCTGCGCCTCGACCGGGATGGGACGGCGGCAGCGGGCAACCCGCACGGACGGATCTGGTCGTTCGGGCATCGCAACTCGTTCGGGTTCACGTTCGACCCGAGGACCGGCCGGCTCTGGGAAACCGAGAACGGACCCGCGTGCAACGACGAGATCAATCTCATCATCAAGGGGGGGAACTACGGCTGGGGTCCCAACGAGTTCTGCGGCGGCACGGCGCCACAGGACACCAACAACAGCGGTCCCAAACCACGGCACCTTCCGAAGACGTACTTCGCCGGTACGATCGGGATCACGGGTGCGGCGTTCTGCATCTCGTGCGGATTGGGTACCGGCATCAGCGGGGACCTCGTGTTCGGCGACGTGAACACCAGCTCGATCCGAG
>VAYF01000017.1 GCA_005883885.1 Actinomycetota bacterium
GTCGTCGAGGGAGCGCCGACGAGTGAAGCCAACCCCGCACCGATGTTCCCCTCCATATGGATCTCGGACAGGTTGAGCCGCGCGACCGTCGTCGCCCCGACGTCGAGGGTCGTCGGGACGCCCATCGACGTGGCGAGGATCGTCGTGGATTGGTTCGGCACCAGGAGCGCGTGCTGCACGACGAGGGCCGCTCCGCTCCCTCCCGAACGATCGACGAACCGAGCGTACGCTCCGGTCGCTCCCGGTTCCGAAACGGCAAGCACGAGGAACCCGGCGAACGCCAGCGCGAGGCCCCACCAGAAGCCGGTGAACCCGCCGCGTGCAGCGCCGACCGACCGGGAGCCCCAGCGCCCCCGTGCCTCGAGCGCCGAGTGCGCGGCGGAGAGACCGCCGATCGCCCCACACGCGGCGGACACCACGAGCGGCAGGACGAGCGCCTCCCACCACACCGGTCGCAGATGATCGATCCCGAACTGTGGGAACCCGAGCGTCACGAACGGAGCGATCAGGGCCATCGGGACGGCGAACCCCGCGGACGGTCCGGCGCCGACGATCGCGGCGGCGAGCGGGCGCTCCTCCAGACCACGAGCTTGTTCTCGGCCCGCTCGGAAGGCGAGCACGACGACCGCGATCGCGAGCGCACCGATCGCGACCTCCAGCACCGATCCAGTTTGCGAGGCCGGCCCTATCCGTGCCGGCCCACCCGGGCTCCGTGCGGTGAACGTCACCCGGACGCTCGCGAGCGTTTCCGCGAGCCCGATCTTGAACCACGACCACGGCCGGTACCAACCGCTCACGGCGTACGTGAGCCACGCGATCGCCTGCCCCGCCGCGAATACCGGGAGGAAGACCAGGAGTGCGCCCCGGCGTACCCCCGAGCGCAGCAACGCGGTCGGACGCGTGTCTGCGGGGATCTCGGGTGCGGCCGGGAACCCGGCGCTCATCCCGCGAGCCG
Organism: Actinomycetota bacterium; assembly: GCA_005883885.1. GTDB lineage: Bacteria > Actinomycetota > UBA4738 > UBA4738 > HRBIN12 > AC-51. The sequence continues at coordinate 956 of VAYF01000017.1, forward strand.
GTCCGCCACCAAGCGGGCCACTTCCGAGGGGGTCCGGGCCACCTGTACCCCGACCGCCTCGAGCGCCTCGGCCTTCGCGGCCGCGGTACCGCTGGAGCCGGTCACGATGGCGCCCGCGTGCCCCATCCGCTTCCCGACCGGGGCTTCGAACCCGGCGATGTAGGCGACGACGGGCTTCGCGACCCGTTCGGCGATGAACGAGGCGGCGCGCTCCTCGTCGTCGCCACCGATCTCGCCGGTCATGATCATCAGATCGGTGTCCGGGTCTCCCTCGAACATGGCGAGCGACTCGATGAAGCCGATCCCGTGCACCGGGTCCCCGCCCATCCCGATGCACGTGGACTGGCCGATCCCCCTGGACGTGAGCTCGTACACGATCTGGTAGACGAGCGTGCCCGAGCGGCTCACGAACCCGACGCGACCCGGCACACACACCTCGCCGGGGATGATGCCGACGTTCGCGAGTCCGGGGCTGATCACCCCGGGGCAGTTCGGGCCCACCAGCGTGGTCGCCGTCCCCTCGAGGTACGCGTGCACCTCGGCCATGTCGCGGGCCGCGATGCCCTCCGTGATGCACGCGACGAGGCCGATGCCGGCATCGGCCGATTCCAGGATGGCCTCGGCCGCGAACCGCGGTCCGACGAAGATCATCGAGGTGTTCGCGCCCGTCGCATGGACCGCCTCGGCGACCGTATCGAAAACGGGGATCCCCTCGATATCCTGCCCGCCCTTGCCCGGCGTCACTCCGGCGACCACGTCGGTCCCGTACGCGCGGTTCCGGAGGGTGTGGAACGTCCCCTCCTTGCCGGTCATCCCCTGGACCAGCAGCTTGGTGTCGGCATCCACGAGAACGCTCACGCGGCCTCACGCGACAGCCGCGCGGCCTCGGCAGCAGCTTCGTCCATCGTCGGGACGGAAACGATCATGGGATGCCTCGCGCCGTCGATGATCCTGCGGCCTTCTTCGGCGTTCGTCCCGTCCAGACGGAGCACGATCGGGACCGTCGCGTCGACGCGCGTCAGCGCCTCGAGCACACCGTTCGCGACGACGTCGCATCGCGTGATGCCGCCGAAGATGTTGACGAAGACGCATCGAACGGCCGGATCGGACAGGATCACCTCGAGCGACGTCGCCATCGTGTCGGCGCTCGCCCCGCCACCGATGTCCAGGAAGTTGGCGGCCTTGGCGCCGGCACGCGCCACCACGTCCAGCGTCGACATCACGAGCCCGGCGCCGTTGCCGATGATGCCCACCTCGCCGTCGAGCTTGACGTACTGCAGACCCGCGTCCTTCGCGCGCTTCTCGACCGGATCGATCGGGAACTCCTGTGCCAACGCGGCGAAGTCGGGGTGACGCGGCAGCGCGTTATCGTCGACCGTGACCTTCGCGTCGAGCGCGATCACGCGGCCGTCGTCGAGGAGCACGAGTGGGTTCACCTCCACCAGCGTCGCGTCGCGCTCCCACAAGAGTTCGAACAGCTTCCGAACGACATCGGCTGCGCCTTCGCGCGCCGCCACCGGCAAGGCCCCCGTGAGCTCACGGACGTGGTAGGAGCGAAGGCCGAGGAGCGGATCGACCTGCACCCGGCGGATCGTCTCCGGCCGCTCGCGGGCGAGCGTCTCGATGTCGACGCCTCCCTCGGCGGTCATCAAGGCGAGGTATCCCCCCGTGCTCCGATCGAGCACGATCGACGTGTAGAACTCCTGCGCGATCGGAAGGAGCTCCTCCGCGAGCACGCGATCGACCACGTGGCCCATGAACCCGTCTCGGAGCATCCGCTCGGCCGCCACCGCGGCAGCGTCCGGCGACCGACAGAGCTCCACCCCGCCGCCCTTGCCGCGACCACCGACCTGCACCTGGACCTTGACGACCGCCGAGCCGCCGAAGGCGCGGGCCGCCTCTGCCGCTTCCTGCGGAGCGCCGCAGACCCGGCCCGCCGGCGTCGGGATGCCGTGGGCGCGGAACAGGTCCTTGCCCATGTGCTCGTAGAGATCCATCCGGCGCCTCGGATCAGCCCGTCGGGGCCCGTTCGAGCCGGCCCCGGAGCCACTCGACGATCTCGGTCGTGGTGGCGCCCGGCGTGAAGATCCGCTCGACGCCTTCGGCCTCGAGCTTCGTGATGTCGGCGTCCGGCACGATCCCGCCGCCGAAGACCAGGAGCCGCTTCCTGCGGAGCGCCGCAGACCCGGCCCGCCGGCGTCGGGATGCCGTGGGCGCGGAACAGGTCCTTGCCCATGTGCTCGTAGAGATCCATCCGGCGCCTCGGATCAGCCCGTCGGGGCCCGTTCGAGCCGGCCCCGGAGCCACTCGACGATCTCGGTCGTGGTGGCGCCCGGCGTGAAGATCCGCTCGACGCCTTCGGCCTCGAGCTTCGTGATGTCGGCGTCCGGCACGATCCCGCCACCGAAGACCAGGATGTCTTCGGCGCCGCGCTCCCGCAGCAACCGGACGACCTTCGGGAACAGGGTCATGTGCGCGCCCGAGTGCAGCGACAACCCGACCGCGTCGGCGTCCTCCTGGATCGCGGTCTCCGCGATCTGTTCCGGGGTCTGGTGCAACCCCGTGTAGATCACCTCGAACCCGGCATCCCGGAGCGCTCGGGCGACGATCTTCGCACCGCGGTCGTGCCCGTCTAGTCCCGGCTTCGCGACGACGATGCGGTACTTCTCGGCCATCGCGCCCGAGTGTAACGAAGCGCTCAGCGAGCGCTGTCGGCGACCCCCGGACCGCCGGGGCTCGCTTCCGCGCCGCGTAGGCCCCTTACGGCCTGATCTCCACGTTGGTCCAGACGTTGGAGTCGCCGGCGGGTTTCGGCGGCGAGCCCCTGCCGTCGGTCCATGCCGGGAGCACCAGCTCGGAGGACACCGCGATCTGGTTGTAGTCGCCGATGAAGCACCCGCACGTGAAGAACGACTTCCGTGGATCGAACGACGCCGTCGAGATCAGATGGTTGGTCCACGTCTGTCCGCCGTCGGACGACTCGCCCTGGAACGTCGAGATCAGGTGGTTCGCCGGGTCGAGACGCGTGTCCTGCCAGATCGCGAACCACATGCCGCTCGGATCGACCCCGATCGCCGGGAAGA
>VAYF01000018.1 GCA_005883885.1 Actinomycetota bacterium
GATCTACGAGGGCGGTCTTTCCTGGATGCGCTACTCGGTGTCCGACACCGCCGAGTGGGGCGACTACCAGAGCGGTCCCACGGTGGTCGACGGTCCGTCGCGAGCGGCGATGGAGCAGGTGCTGGTCGCGATCCAGGACGGTTCGTTCGCCAAGGAGTGGATCGCCGAAGCCGACGCCGGCTTCCCGGAGTTCCTCCGACTTCGGCAGCAGGCGCAGACGTCCCAGCTCGAGCACGTGGGACGACAGCTGCGCCAGATGATGCCGTGGTTGGAGTCCGAGAAGAAGGTGCCAAGCTGATGAGCGAGAACGCAGACCCTGACGTATCCGCGGGCTCACGTAGCGAAGCGGTAGCCCGCCCAGAAGTAGTACGGATCTTCGATACCACCCTGCGCGACGGCGAGCAGGCGCCGGGCATCGCGCTGACCCAACCCGAGAAGCTCGAGATCGCCGAGCAGCTCGCGCGGCTCAACGTCGACATCATCGAGGCCGGGTTCCCCATCTCGTCCCCCGGCGAGTTCGATGCCGTCCGCCAGATCGCGAGCTCCGTGCGCGGTCCGGTGATCGCGGCGCTCGCGAGGACGGCTACCGGCGACGTCGAACGCGCCGCCGAGGCCCTCAAGGGCGCGGAGCGGTGGCGGATCCACACGTTCATCTCGACGTCCGACGTCCAACGCGAGTCGATGCTGCGGATGAGCCCGCAGCAGGTCTTGCAGGCGATCGAGGACAACGTCCGGCTCGCGAAGAGCTACACGGAAGATGTCGAGTTCTCGGCGCAGGACGCGACCCGGACCGAGTTGGACTTCCTCCTGGAGTGCTTCCGCGTGGCGGTCACGTGCGGGGCCACCACCATCAACGTCCCCGACACGGTGGGCTACGCCACGCCCACCGAGTTCGGCGAGTTGGTACGGACCGTGCGCGAGGCCGTCCCCGACGACGTCGTGATCTCGACCCACTGTCACAACGACCTCGGCCTGGCGGTCGCGAACGCGCTGGCCGGGATCGAGAACGGCGCTCGGCAGATCGAGGTCGCCGTGAACGGGATCGGCGAGCGCGCGGGGAACTGCTCGCTCGAGGAGGTCGCCATGATCGTCCGCACGCGTGGCGAGCACCTGGGCGTGCGACACGGGCTCAACCTGAAGGAGATCATGCGAACGTCGCGGCTGGTCTCCATGACGACGGGCTACGGCGTCCAGCCGAACAAGGCGGTCGTGGGCTCGAGCGCGTTCGCGCACGAGAGCGGGATCCATCAGCACGGCGTGCTCGCGAACCGAGCAACCTACGAGATCATGGATCCGCTGGAGGTCGGCCTGGAAGGGAACCGGCTCGTCCTCGGCAAGCACAGCGGCCGGCACGCGTTCGTCGATGCCCTGCAGAAGCTCGGGATCACGTTGGAGGACGCGCAGCTCAACCGCGCGTTCGCCCGTTTCAAGGATCTGGCGGACCGCAAGATCACCCTCACGGACCACGACCTCGAAGCGATCGTGACGGAGGAGATCGGCAGCGGGAAGGAGGATCTTCTCGTCCTCGAGGCGGTTCAGGTCGGCGGCGGGACGCACCTGGCCCCGACGGCGACGGTCCGGCTCCGGCGCGGCGACGACCTGATCGAGGAGTCCGCCATGGGTGACGGGATGATCGACGCCGTGATGGGCGCGCTCGGCCGTGCGGTCGGGATCGAGTCTCGGCTCGTCGCGTTCAACGTCTCCAGCGTGACCGGGGGCTCCGACGCGTTAGGCGACGTCGTCGTCCAGCTCGACGTCGACGGACGGCGGGTCACCGGCCGTGGGGTCGCAACCGACGTGGTGGAGGCGAGCGCCCGGGCGTACCTCGCCGCGATCAACCGCGCCCTGCAGATGCAGGCCAACGACGAACCCCGTGACGAGGGCAGTTCGATCTTGGCGCCGACCGCTTCCTGCGGACCGGGGAGGTCCTGCCCGATGAAGAGCTCGAGGGACTGAAGGGGTGCTCCGCGATCCTCCTCGGCGCGGTCGGGGATCCACGCGTGCGGCCGGGGATCCTGGAACGCGATCTCCTCCTTCGGATCCGTTTCGCGTTGGATCAATACGTGAACCTCCGGCCGGTGATCCGCTATCCGGGTGTGCAGACGCTGGTCCCGTCGCATACCGAAGACGACGTGAACTTCGTCGTCGTGCGCGAGAACTCCGAAGGGCTGTACACCGGGGCGGGCGGTTTCCACCGGAAAGGCACGCCGCACGAGGTCGCGGTCCAGGAGTCGATCAACACCCGGCATGGCGTGGAACGGATCGTCCGCCACGCGTTCGACGTGGCGTCCAACCGCCGGAAACACCTGACGCTCGTGCACAAGACGAACGTGCTGACCTTCGCCGGCGATCTGTATCAGCGTGTCGTCGATGAGGTGGCCCCGGAGTTCCCCGATGTGCGGACGGACTACGTCCACGTGGATGCCGCGTGCATCTACTTCCTGGACCAGCCGAGCCGGTTCGACGTGATCGTCACCGACAACATGTTCGGCGACATCATCACGGACCTTGGGGCCATGATCCAGGGCGGGATGGGCGTCGCCGCCGGCGCGAACATCGCGCCGGAGGGCGTCTCGATGTTCGAGCCGATCGGCGGCACGGCGCCCGATCACGCCGGGAGGGGCACGATCAACCCGCTGGCCGCGATCGCCGCCGTGCAGATGCTGTTGGCGTCCCTCGGTGAGGAGAAGGCGGCCGACCGGATCCACGCGGGGATCGGGTACGCGACCCAGCGGATGAAGAGCATGCGGGCGGGCGAGATGGGCTACGCGACCGCGGAGGTCGGGGACCTCGTCGTCGAAGGCGCGACGTCGTGACCGACGCGAAGCGCGCCGTCGAGCTCTACGACACGACGCTCCGCGATGGGGCCCAGCGTGCCGATCTCAGCTACTCGATCGACGATCGGCTTCGGATCCTGCACAAACTGGACCAGGTCGGCTTCCCGTTCATCGAGGGAGGGTGGCCGGGCGCGAACCCGCGCGACACCGAGTTCTTCTCGCGGGCGTCGAAGGAGACCCTCAAGCACGCGCAGCTCACGGCGTTCGGGATGACTCGCAAGGCGGGGGAGGATGCGGCGGCATCCCGGGCGCTGCGGGATCTGCTCGACGCCGGGACCGAGGTCGTCTGCCTGGTCGGGAAGGCGTGGGATCTCCACGTGACCCAGGCGCTCCGGACCGATCTGGACGAGGGCGTCGCGATGGTCCGCGATTCCGTGGCGTTCCTGCGGGCGCAGGGCCGGCGCGTGTTCTTCGACGCGGAGCATTTCTTCGATGGATACGTCACCGACGAAGCGTTCGCGATGCGGGTGCTGGCCGCCGCGGAGGAAGCCGGAGCCGAGCGGTTGGTCCTGTGCGACACGAACGGCGGGATGCTCCCGTTCGACGTGGCCCGGATCGTCACGGCGGTCGGCGAACGGACGAGCGTGCCGCTCGGGATCCACGTCCACAACGACGCGGGGTGCGCGGTCGCGAACTCGTTGATCGCCGTCGATGCGGGGGTCTTCCAGGTGCAGGGCACGATCAACGGCTACGGCGAACGGACCGGCAACGCCGACCTGATCCCGATCACCGCGGACCTCGTGCTGAAGATGGGCATCACGGACGCCCTCCCCGCCGGCGCGGTGGAGCATCTCACCGAGCTCGCGCACTACGTCGCCGAGGTCGCAAACGTCGCTCCCGACTCGCATCAGCCGTACGCGGGCCGGCATGCGTTCACCCACAAGGCCGGCTTGCACACCAGCGGCGTCGCGCGCATGTCCCGCGCCTACGAGCACGTCGACCCCGGGGTCGTCGGGAACCGTCGTGGCGTGGTCGCCTCGGACTACGGCGGCGGATCGACGATCCGCATGAAGGCCGACGAGCTGGGTGTCGCGCTCGACGACGCCGCGATCCCCAAGGCGGTCGATGAGATCAAGCGGCGGGAGGCCGCAGGATACGCGTTCGATGTCGCCGAGGCGTCGCTCGACCTCCTGATGCGCCGCGCGGCCGGTTGGTCGCAGCCGTTCTTCGACGTCGACAGCTACCGGGTGCACGTGGAGGAGCGGGTCGCCGACGACGAGCCGCCGCTCGCCGAGGCGACCGTGAAGGTCCGAACGAAGGGCACGAGGCACATCGAGTCCGCGGAGGGGCAGGGCCCGGTGGGCGCGTTGGACAACGCGCTCCGCAAGGCGCTGACGAACGACTATCCCGAGCTCGACACGATGGAGCTCGAGGACTTCCGGGTTCGCGTGCTGGACGAGAGCGTCGGGACCGGAGCGGTCGTTCGCGTCCTGATCGACATGTCCGACGGCGAGCAGGCATGGACCACGGTCGGTGTCTCGGAGAACATCATCGAGGCGTCGTGGGAGGCCCTGACGGACGGCTACGTCTACGGCCTGCTCCACCCCCGCTCGAACGAGTCCTGAGCAGAGCGGTCTTCATCCGCCCGTGACGTTCGGGCTCACGGGGGAGCCGAGGCGTGGAAGCTCACGATCCGGACGATCCGGTCCTCGATCTTCTTCGCGGTCCACTCGTTGAATCCGCTCGAGAGGATCGAGAACTCGACCCATCCCCCCGTCTTCTCCAGCCACACCCAGCCCGAGAGCGCCGAGACGTCGTCGAGCGTTCCCGTCTTCGCGCGGATCCGGACGTCGGTGAGGCGGTCCTCGAGCGTTCCCCGGCCGCCCGTCGGGAGCGCATCGCGGAGCGTCGTTGCCCATGAGGAACCGTCGGCGTCCCACAGGAGCTCGAGGATCCCGCGGGCGTTCGCACGATCCGCGTAGCTCAGGCCCGAGGAGTCGTAGGCCGTGAAATCCTGGCCGTGCGTGTTGGTGAACCGTTCGATCGCCCTCGCGCCGTTCGCGATCGTGCCTCGCCCCCACTCCGCTGCTCCGAGGTACTTGCCCAGCACCTCCGCCCAGAAGTTCCGCGACCGGAGGTCCATCCGTCGGATCAGGTCCTGCAGAGGGGGCGACACGATCTGGGCGATGGGCCGCAGACCGGTGGGCGCGTGGCCCATCCCGGGCTTGCGGCGGACCGAGATGCCGAGGGAGCGCAGGCGTGCGGTCAGCTTCGTCGCGGCCCGGCGCTCGGGATCCGAGATGTGGACCCCGTGGCGATCGGTGTTCTCCTGGTAGGTGAGGGCCGTGGGCAGCGGGATGTAGTCGGCGGGGAAGTAGTCCTTCCAGCCGCGTGCCCACCAATCCCGCGCGAAGGGCCCCGTGTTCCCCATGACCGAGCCGCGGACGTGACGGACGCCGGCATCCCGGATCGCTCGCGCCAGCGCGATGATCCGGCTTCCGTCGATCCCAGGGTCTCCGTGGCCCATGATCCACAGATCGCCACGCACGACCCCATGCGGTCCCGGCTTCGCGGCGGCGCTGGCGTTCGTGCGGATCGTCCTGCTCGGGCGATATCGCTGCAGCAACGCCATGGAGAGCAGGAGCTTCTCGTTCGAGGCGGGGGGTCGCCGCACGTAGGCGAGGTGGTGGAACCACAGGTCTCCGTCCGGCCCGATCGCCACCGAGACGGCCCGGTTACCGATCGCGGCCTCGATGTTGCTCATCCACGCGGGCTTGGTCGCGAGCGGTGTTGCGCTGGGTCGTGCGCGGGCGAGCGTCGCGAGCCCCGTGATCGCGACGCTCGCGGTGAGGAGGGCACAGGCGAGCCGGCGGGCGCGGAACACCTGGCGATGGTACCGCCGCATAGACTTCGCGCAGCCGGTTGAGGAGGACGCCCTCGTGAAGACGATCGACCGAACACGGCTCCACGACCTGATGGAGCGCGAGCGAGGCCTGTTCCGCGAACGCCACCCCCGATCCAAGGAGCTCGCCGAAGACGCTCGAGCCTCGCTGCTCTTCGGCGTCCCGATGAACTGGATGACCCGCTGGCCGGGCGACCATCCGGTCTTCGTCGATCGCGCCGAGGGCGCACGGTTCTGGGACGTGGACGGCAACGCGTTCGTCGACTTCTGTCTGGGTGACACGGGCGGCATGGCCGGACATGCGCCGAAGGTGTCCCTCGACGCGATCGCAGAGCAAGCGGCGCGAGGGATCACCCTGATGCTGCCGACCGAGGACGCCGCGTGGGTCGGCCGCGAGATGGCTCGGCGGTTCGGCGTCCCCTACTGGCAGTTCTGCCTGACCGCCACCGACGCCAATCGGTTCGCGATCCGCTGGGCACGCCAGATCACCGGCCGCTCCAAGATCGTCGTTCACAACTGGAACTACCACGGCTCGGTCGACGAGACCTTCGCGACGCTCGATGACGCCGGCAACGTGGTCACGCGCGAGGGGAACCTCGGCGCGCCCGTGCCGCTCGGCGA
>VAYF01000099.1 GCA_005883885.1 Actinomycetota bacterium
CGCGATGCTGCTGCTCCGCGCGCACGTCCTCGCGCTCGGGCATTCGGGCGTGCGCGCGGAGGTCATCGAGCTGATGGTCGAGATGCTGAACCGCGACATCATCCCCGCCGTCCCGGAGCAGGGTTCGCTCGGGGCATCGGGGGACCTCGCACCGCTCGCCGGCCTGGCCCTGCCGTTGATCGGGCTCGGACGGTTGCTCACCGGCGACGGCGTCACGGAGCCGGCCGCCGACGGGCTCGGCCGAGCGGGGTTGCGTCCGCTCGAGCTCCAGGCGAAGGAAGGGCTCGCGCTCGTCAACGGCACGCAGGGGATGCTCGCGATCGGCACCCTCGCGCTGATCCGGTCCGAGCAGCTCGCCCGAGCCGCGGACGTGATCGCCGCGATGACGATCGAAGCGTCCCTCGGGACCGACGCGCCGTTCGACGAGCGCCTCCAGCGCCTCCGTCCCCATCCCGGGCAGGCGGCGAGCGCGACGAACCTCCGGGTCCTGCTGGACGCATCTCCGATCCGCGAGTCGCACCGCGCGTCGCCGCACCTCGTGCAGGACGCGTATTCGCTGCGCTGCGCTCCGCAGGTGCACGGCGCGACGCGTGATACCTGCCGCCACGTCCGCGAGGTGCTCGCGATCGAGGCCAACAGCGTGAGCGACAACCCGATCGTCCTCGTCGAAGACGACGACGTGCAGAGCGGTGGCAACTTCCACGGGATGCCGGTCGCCGTCGCGATGGATGCGCTCGCGCTGTCGCTGGTGTCGCTCGCGTCGATCAGCGACCGGCGTCTCTACCGGCTGCTCGATCCGAAGACCTCCAACGGTCTCCCGCCGTTCCTGATCCCCGAGAGCGGGCTCAACAGCGGGTTCATGTTGATCCAGTACACCGCCGCCTCCATCGTCTCAGAATGCAAATCGCTGGCGCACCCGGCGTCCGTCGATTCGATCCCGTCGAGCGCCGGCCAGGAGGACCACGTGAGCATGGGGATGACGAGCGCGCGACACGCGCGGGAGATCGTGGGGAACGCGGAGACCGTGCTCGCGCTCGAGGCGCTGGCCGCTGCGCAGGCACTGGATCTCCGCGACCCGCTCGAGCCCGGCCCCGCAACCCGGGCCGCGGTGCAGGCGATCCGGGGTCGCGTCCCGTTCGTCGAACACGACCGGGAGTTCGGGCCGGACATCGAGGCGGCGGTCGAGCTCGTGCACGGCGGCACCCTGGTCGAAGCGGTCGAGGCCGTGACCGGTCCGCTCCACTGATCCCGTGCTCGTCGGGGTCGGAACGTCGCTCCCGTGTCCACCCGAGGAGGCCTGGGCGATCCTGCTGGCATGGGAACGACAGGCGGATTGGATGCTCGACGCCGATCGCGTCGAGGTCGTCTCGCAGGAGCGGGAGGGCGTGGGGGTGCGGCTCGCCGTGCGGACACGGATCCTCGGGCTCCCGGCCTTCACGGAGGCGATGGAGGTGATCGGCTGGGAGCCACCCCGACGGGTCGTCCTCCGCCATGGGGGTCTCGTCGTGGGCGAGGGCACGTGGACCCTGACGCCGGAGCCCCGCGGCACGCGGTTCGAGTGGACCGAGGATGTCCGCCTGCGGATCCCGGTGGTGGGCGGGGCAGCGGCCTGGCTGTACGCGCCCGTGCTCCGGTGGCTGATGCGGCGGGGCGCCCGGGGTCTCCGGGGAGCGGTGATCGCCTCCGGTCCCTCGGGACGGTGATCGCGTGACTCCGTGCTAGCGTGGAAGGGAAGCAGGGGAGCCCGGTGGGACCGGGCTGAGAGGCCGGTTGCGGAACCGGCGACCCTTCGAACCTGATCCGGTCAGGACCGGCGGAGGGAGCTCATGACACCGACGGCTCCGGCGACATCGGTCGTCGAACGGCTCGAGGAAGCTCTCGAACGCGAAACGCCGCACTGGGGGATCCGCCCGGTCCCGGACGCGCTCCGGCGCTTCTCCGGGGTCGACTTGGCGGTGCTCTGGGGCGATCTATCGATCGGGCTCCTCGTCCTCGTGAGCGGGGCGCTGCTGGTGCCGGGGCTCGGGCTTCCGATGGCCGTGCTCGCGATCGTCGTCGGGACCGTGATCGGGTGCGTGCCGCTCGGGCTCGTGGCGGCCGCCGGCGCGCGCGACGGCGTCCCGTCGATGGTCCTCTTCCGGCCGGTGCTCGGGCTCCGCGGATCCTACGTGCCGTCGGTCGCGAACCTCGTCCAGCTGATCGGGTGGACGGCGTTCGAGTTCTGGGCGATGGGGCGGATCGCGAACGCCGTGTCGACCTCCCTGTTCGGGCTCGACGCCACGTTCCTGTGGATGCTCGTCGTGGCCGTCGTGTGCACGGCGCTCGCGCTCGCCGGACCGATCTTCACGGTCCGTAGGTGGTTGGAGCGATTCGGCGTGTGGATCGTGGCGGCGGTCGCCGTCTGGATCACCGTGAAGGTCCTGGCCGAGGCGGATCTCCACGCCATCTGGTCCCGGCCGGGTGTCGGCGGGCTGCCCTTCTGGTTGGCCGTTGACCTCGTGATCGCGATGCCGATCTCGTGGCTCCCGCTCGTCGCGGACTACTCGCGGTTCGGGCGGGAGCCGCGGGCGGCGTTCGCGGGCACCGCGACCGGATACGCCTTGGGCAACGTCTGGTTCTACCTGCTGGGCGCGCTGCTCGTGCTCGCCGCGGGATCCGGGACGGACGTGCTGAACCTCGGCACCACGATCGCCGCCGCGGCCGGCGGCGGGGTCGTCCTGCTGGCGCTGCTCGTCGGCGAGTCCGACAACGCGATGGCGAACGTCTACTCGTCGGCGGTCTCCGTGCAGAACGCGCGTCCAGCGTGGTCGCAGCGTGCGTTGATCGTCGCGGTGGGAGCCGCGGGGCTCGCGATCGCGACCGCGATCGGGAGCGACGCGGCCGCCACGCTGGAGAGCTTCCTGCTGCTGATCGGCTCCGTGTTCGTCCCGCTGTTCGCGGTGTTCCTGGCCGACTGGGGCCTCCGTGCTCACGGCCGGTTCGGTGAGCGCGCTCTGTTCGACGGCGCGCCACCGGGGCTCCGGTGGCGCGCCGTCCTGCCCTGGCTGGTCGGCTTCGTCGTCTTCCAGTGGTGTGCGCCGACGACCCTCGTCGGCTGGTGGACCTCCGGCCTCGGGCACGTCGTGCACGGCTGGCTCGGCCTGCCGTTCCCGCTGGTGGGCGATTCGGCGATCGGCGGGAGCATCCCGGGCTTCGCCGCGGCGTTCGTCGTTGCCTTGGTGGTCCTGCCCCGCCGCCCTGCCCCGAGCGAGCCGCCCTAGGCGGGCGGCGGTGCGAGCACGAGAAGCACCACCGACGGCTCCTCGGAGGCGTTCCGGAAGGTGAGCTCCTCGCCCGCTCGGACGAGCGCCGCCTCCCACTGCTGCATCCGCGTTCGCGCCTTGCCGATCTGCGTCGCGATCTCGCCGGCGAGGACCACGAGGAGTCCGTCCGAGCTCGCATCCGACATCGGGCCGATCCCCTGCGACCCCTGGACGCACACGACCTGCGAGAACAGCTGCGGGGTCTCGTAGAGGATCTCGGTCCGCGCGGCGTCGTCCTCGAAGTGGACCAGGTCGGTGACCTTCCGCGTCTTCACGCCGCTCGTCCCATGGGAGGTATCAGCGTACCGGCGCGCCCGGTCGTCTCACCGGCGCCCGGCCTCCCACTAGACTGGCCCACCGCTCGCCCGCCCGCGGCCGCGACGACGAGGAGGATCGATCCGTGACCACGTATGCGTTCTCGACCGAGTCCCCGGCCGATGTGGACACCGGCCTTCTGGTCCTGCCGGTCTTCGAGGGTGGGGATCCCGGCCCCGGTGTTCGCGAGACGGGGCTCCGGGATGCGTTCGCCGCCGCCAGGTTGACGGGCAAGAAGAGCGAGACCCTC
>VAYF01000100.1 GCA_005883885.1 Actinomycetota bacterium
CAACTGTCGCGCTCGATCGAAGAGGCGTTCGGAGCCGGTCCGACCTCGGTGGTGCAGGACGTGTGGCCGAGCGAGGTGTACATGAACGTCCCGGGGCTCCGCGACGCGGGCGCATCGCTCGATGACGTCGCGGCGCACATCCGGCACCTCACGTACCGGCAGAACCTCGGACCGTACGTCCCGCGGAACGCGATCGAACAGGATCTGCTGGACGATCCGGAGTTCTCCGCCGTCTTCGCGTCCACGTGGCTCGACCGCCTGTGGGACGTGTCACGCTTCGGGGACACGATCTACACGGGTCAGGATGTCGATCCCGGCATCCCGCCGGGGTCCCATGAGCGAGATCCGCTACGACGCCATCGTGGTCGGCGGCGGCCATAACGGCCTGACCGCTTCGTTCTACCTGGCTCGAGCGGGCTTGAAGACCCTGGTGCTGGAGCGGCGCGATCTCCTCGGTGGCGCCTGCGTCACCGAGGAGATCGCGCCGGGCTGCAGGGCGTCCACCGCGTCGTACATCGCCTCGATGCTGCGACCGGAGGTGATCCGGGACCTCGATCTGGAGCGGCACGGCTTGCGGATGGTTCGGTGCGAGCCGGGGCTGCAGGCGGCGTTCGAGGACGGCACGGTGCTGCCGTGGTGGACGGACCACGAGCGCACCGTCGCGGAATGGGCGCTCGTGAACGCGACCGACGCGCACACGTTCGATCGGATCGACCGCCGGCTCAAGGAGCTCGCCCGGTATCTCCAACCCTTCTTCCTCGAGCCTCCGCCCGACGTGCACGCGCGCGGGTGGGCCAAGATCAGGGAAGGACGGCGGATCTACGGACGGGTGAAGAAGATCCGGGGGGACGAGATCACCGACCTCGTCGAGTTCCTGACCGGCTCGCTCGGTGACTTCCTCGACCGTCATTTCGAGTCCGAGACGATCAAGCGGATGTTCCTCGCGAACAACGTGTACGGGATGCACGCACCGCCCTACCGGCCCGGCACGGCGATCGGGCTCCTGTTCCACCTGCTCACGGGCGGGGACGACGACGTGCAGGGCTGGTTCGGCCACGTGATCGGGGGCATGGGATCGATCACCCAGGCGATGGCTGCGGCGGCGCGGGAAGTGGGCGCCGAACTCCGGGTCGACGCCCCGGTCGCGCGGATCCTCACGACGGACGGGCGCGTGCAGGGCGTCGTCTTGGAGAACGGCACCGAGCTGTCCTCGCGCCTCGTCGTGTCGAACGCGGATCCCAAACGCACCTTCCTGACCCTGATGGAGCCGGCCGATCTGCCCGACGGGTTCCGGGGATCGGTCGAGGCGATCAAGATGGATGGGCCGTGCGCGAAGCTGAACGTGGTCCTCACCGAAGCGCCGCGCTGGAACGGCATGCCGGCCGACGCCGACCTCAACCGCCGGTCATTCGCGACACTCGTGCCGACGCTGGAGGGTGCGGAGCGCATGTACGACATCGCCAAATGGGGCGACATCCCCGAGGAGCTCTGGGTGGATTGCGTGGTCGCATCGAACGTCGACCCGACGCTCGCCCCCGCGGGGAAGCACATCATGACGTGCTTCGTGCAGTACGTCCCGTACCGGTTGCGCACCGGAACCTGGGATGATCACCGCGAGCTCTTGGGGAAGCGCGTGATCGACAGGGTCGGCCGGTACGCGCCGAACGTCCCCGGCTCGATCGAGGCGGTGCAGGTGCTGACGCCGCTCGACCTCGAGCGCACCTTCGGTCTCACGGAGGGGAACATCTTCCACGGTGATCTCAACATCCAGCAGCTCTTCTTCATGCGGCCGGTCCCGGGGTGGTCGGACTATCGAACCCCGATCGACGGCCTCTACCTCTGCGGAGCCGGCGTGCACCCGGGTGGGGGCGTGACCGGAGCCCCCGGCTACAACGCGGCGCATCAGGTCCTTCGCGATCGCAAGCGGGCCCGGCGATGAGCCTGCTGGTCCCGTGCCCGCGGTGCGGTCGACGTCCCCAGGAGGAATTCACGTTCGGCGGAGAGATCCGGGCGCTCTCCGAGCCCGGCGTCGAGGACTTCGCGCGGGTCTACCTCCGAGAGAACGCGCCGGGGCCCCAGCGAGAGCGGTGGTTCCACGCCTTCGGATGCCGGCGCTGGGTGACCCTTACGCGTGACACCGTGACGAACCGGATCGATCCGGGCGTGACCCAGTCCGGTGGCTGATGTCCTCCGGTTCGAGGGGCGACGGGTCGCCGTCGAGCCGGGCGACACCGTCGCATCCGCGTTGTACCGCGCGGGGATCCGGACCTTCACGCGGTCGCTGAAGTACCACCGACGGCGCGGGCTCTCGTGCATGACGGGCGATTGCCCGAACTGTCTCGTGAACGTGGACGGCGTGCCCGGCGTGCGCGCTTGCACCACGGACGCCCGGGAGGGGCAGGTCGTCGTCCGGGAGTCGGGCTGGCCCACGGCCGAGCACGACCTGCTCCACGTGACGGATCGGCTCCACCGCTTCCTGCCTGTGGGCTTCTACTCCAAGACCTTCATCCGGCCGCGGTTCGTCTGGGGGCTCGCCGAGCGGGCGATCCGCCGAGCGACCGGCGTCGGGCGTCTGCCGATCGGCCGGCCGGCGGGCGAGAAGCCGGCGCGCGCCGTCCACGTCGATCTGTTGGTCGTCGGAGGCGGCGTCGCGGGGTTGGCGGCCGCGGCTTCCGCCGCGGCCGCCGGATCTCGCGTCCTGCTCGTCGAGGAACGTCGGCTCGGGGCCACGGCCTGGGACGAGGGCGTGCTCGAACGGATCGAGGCACTCGCGGCGGAGGCGACGGCCGCAGGGGCGCAGATCCTGGAACACCACACCGCGGTCGGCCTCTACGAGGGACCGTTCGTGCCCGTGGTCGGTCCCGTCGAGGTGCTGCACGTCGAAGCCTCCCGCGTGGTCGCCGCGACGGGAGCCGTCGAAGCGCATGCGGTCTTCCCGGGGAACGACCTGCCGGGCGTCTTCCTCGCACGGGGCGCCACGCTCCTGGGCGTTCGGCACGGCATCGCGCCGGGGCGGCGTGCGGTCGTCGTCGCCACCACGGACGAGGGACGGGCCTCGGCGCCTGCGCTTCGGAACGTCGGCATGCAGGTCTTGGTCCACGACGGGCCCGTCATCGCTGCGGAAGGGGATCGCCACGTCGACGCGGTCGTCGTCGAGACGCCCAGCGGCCGGGAACGGATCCCCTGCGACACGCTCGTGCTCTCCCTGGGCTGGGCGCCCCGCGACGCGCTCCTTCGGATGGGCGTGGATCAGGAGGTGGCCGGTGCCGGCGAGGTCGTCGTGCCCGGCTGCACGCTCGCGGAGGCCGAGGCGAGCGGCAGGCGGGCGGCGAACGGCCATCACCAACCGCCCACCGACGTGCCGACGGTCCCGATCACCGGCGACGGTTACGTCTGTCTGTGCGAGGACGTGAGCCTGCACGACCGCGAACGAGCATGGGAGGAAGGCTGGCGCTCGTCCGAGATCCTCAAGCGCTACACCACGGCGACGATGGGCCCGTGCCAAGGGGCGGTGTGCGGGCGACTGCTCGCTGCGTTCGCAGGCGCGCGGTCGGACGCGGTCGCCTCGGCGGGCGCTCGCACCACGTCGCGTCCGCCCGCGCGCCCGGTCCCGCTGGAAGACCTGGCCGCCGGGGTCGATGAAACGATCGAACAGCGGACCTCGCTCCACGACCGCCACCTCGAGCTGGGCGCGCGCATGGAGCGGAGCGGCTCGTGGTCGCGACCGACGGCCTTCGGTGCGATCGACGACGAGATCCGCGCGGTCCGCCACCGGGCCGGGCTGATGGATGTCGGCACCCTGGGGAAGTTCCTGATCGCCGGACGCGATGCGGCCGAGCTCATGGACCGCGTGTTCCCGATCCGTATCCGCGACCTGGCGCCGGGCCGCTCGCGCTACCTCGTCGCGCTCGACGAGGCCGGCTACGTGATCGACGATGGTCTCCTGGCCGCCCTCGATCACGGCCGCTTCTACCTGTGTACGACCTCCGGGCGCGCCCCCGCGATGGAGGCATGGCTCCGTGACTGGATCGACCGCTGGGGCCTCCACGTCCACCTGCTCGATCAGACCGCGCAGCTCGGTGCCATCCTCGTCGCCGGTCCGAAAGCCCGCGCGATCCTCGGGAGGCTCACCGGCGACGACGTGAGCGCGGAGGCCCTCCCGCACATGCGGCACGCCGACATCACGGTCGCAGACGTGCCCTGTCGTGCGGTCCGTGTGGGCTTCGTCGGCGAGGTCGGCTACGAGCTCCACCACGACCGCTCACGCGGTCCCGCGCTCTACGACGCGATGCTCGACGCCGGCCAGGTGGAGGGCGCCCAGCCCTTCGGGCTGGGCGCCCTCGACGTCCTCCGGCTGGAGAAGGCTCACCTCTACCTCGGACAGGACACGTTGCCCGACGACCATCCGGCGAAGCTCGGCCTGGAGTGGGCCGTCGCGATGGACAAGCCGGACTTCATCGGGAAGCGCGCGCTGGAGCGGATGGGGGCGCTGCCGCTGGAACGCACCCTGGTAGGACTCCGGATCGACGGCGAGCCGCGACGAGGGGTCCCCCTCCTCCCGACCGAGCTCGTCGCGGGCGACGCCCGCGCCGCCGTCGTGCCGACCCCGTTCTACGACCCCGAGGGGGCCCGGCTCCGTGCTTGAGATCGCTCGCACCCGGGTCGGCGTGGTCACGGCATCGGCAGCCGCGAACGCGCTGGATGGGCTCGTCGTACCGGGACGCGCCTTCGTGTGCCGGACCGCCGACGACGAGGCCGTGCTGCTGAGCACCCCGCAGGTCACGGACGAGGTCGTCCGGGAGGTGTCGACGCGTCTCCCGGCACTCGATCCGGACGCCCTCGTGTTCGACACGACCGACGGATGGGCGGCCATCACGGTGGCGGGCGACGGCGTGCGCGCGAGCTTCGGCCTCCTCTCGCGGCTGGAGCTCCCCGACCCCGGCTTCACGCAGGGCGAGGTCGTTCACGTCCCGGCCAAGGTCGTCGCACGCGATGGCCAGGTGCTCATCCTGGCCCCGTCGATGTGGGAAGCCCATCTGCAGGATCGAGTAACGAAGGCGCTCGGAGGCGCCGGGCGGCTCGAGACACGCCCGTGGACGGTGCCCCCCCGATGACCGGGGTCTTCCGCCGACGCGTGTTCCTCCGGCAGGTCGAGCCGAAACGTCGCTACGACGTCGTGATCATCGGCGGCGGGGTGAACGGCCTGTCGCTCGCCTACAACCTCGCGGCCCGTCACGGGATCTGCGACGTCGCCGTCTTCGAAGCCGGCTACATCGGCGCCGGCGCCTCGGGGCGGAACACGCAGGTCGTCCGCGCCAACTACAACACCCCGGAGAACGTCCCGTTGTACAAGGCGAGCCTGGGGATCTGGCGCACGCTTAGCCAGGAGCTCGACTTCAACATCCAGTTCTCGACGCAAGGTGAGTTGGATCTCTGTCACACGACCGACTCGCTCGAGGTCGAGCGGGACAAGTCGCTGCTGAACCAGGCCTACGGTGTGCAGACCGACGTAGTGACGCCGGAGGAGATCGCCCACATCAACCCCCTCATCGACCTCACCGCGGGCGGTTCGTTCCCGGTGCTCGGGGCGTCCTATCACCCGCCGGGGTCCACAGCGCGCCACGACTCGGTCGTGTGGGGGTACGCGTCCGCGGCAACGCGCCTCGACGTCCACGTCCACGAAGGCCGTGGCGTCACGGGGATCCGCGTGGATGGGGACGGTTGCACGGGGATCGAGACCGACGCCGGTCCGATCTCGGCCGGCGCGGTCGTCTCCGCCGCTGCCGGATGGACCTCGATCGTCGCCGGGATGGCCGGCCTGAAGCTCCCCATCAGCACGCATCCGCTCCAGGCTTTCGTGACGGAGCCCTACCGTCACCTCCTCGACGGGCTGGTGTCATCGATGGACCTGTACGTCTACATCTCCCAGACGGCTCGGGGTGAGCTGCTGGTCGGCGCGGAGATCCTCCCGTACAACACGTATTCGACCCGTTCGACGTTCGATTTCCTCTCGGAGGCCGCCAAGCGCTCCATCCAGATCCTGCCGTTCATGGCGCGGGCGCGCGCATTGCGGCAGTGGGCCGGTCTGTGCGACATGACGCCTGACTCATCACCGATCCTCGGTGAGACAGAGGTCCCCCGTTTCTTCCTGATGGCCGGGATGGGCACCTGGGGGTTCAAGGGCTCGCCGATCTTCGGCCGGACGATGGCC
This sequence comes from Actinomycetota bacterium, assembly GCA_005883885.1. GTDB lineage: Bacteria > Actinomycetota > UBA4738 > UBA4738 > HRBIN12 > AC-51. Next base: position 6,212 of record VAYF01000100.1, read on the forward strand.
GAGCTCGTCGCGACCGGTCGGACGCCCGAGCTGATCGCGCCGTTCGCACCGGATCGGTTCGAGCGGGATCGGATGGTGCCGGACGCGGCGAGCGCCGGAACGCACTAGCGACCGACGCTGACCCTCGTCGCGAGCTCCTGCTACCTCCACACCGGCGGGAAGGTCGGCCAGGAGATGTCCGTCGCCTTGAGCCACGACGCGAGCTCTTCGATCGCCCGCCGAGCCGCCGGTCCGTCGGCCGGCTTCGCGTCCGCCTCGGCGTAGACGGCCTTCACGCGAAGCACACCTGCCTTCCGGTCGAACACGGGCTCGATCCGTCCGACGAAACGATCGCCACGGAGGATCGGAAGGACGAAGTATCCGAACTCGCGCTTCGCCTTCGGCACGTAGATCTCCAGACGGAACCGGAGATCGAAGAGCCGCTCGGTGCGCTCGCGATCCGAGATCAGGTCGTCGAAGGGCGACAGGAGCGTCGTGCGGCCACGGAACGTCGTGTCCAACAGATCGCGGTGCGCGACCCACCGACCCGGGAGACCGTCGACCTCGATCGGCACGATCAGCCCTTCGCGCAGGTGCCGGCGGATCGCGCCTTCCCGCATCGGGACGGGCCCGTCGAAGAGGGTGCCGATCCGGTCCGGTCGTTCAAGACCGCGGGCTCGCAGCTGCCGATCGACGAGCTCGGCGGCGATCTCGGACGAGGGGCGGGAAGGAACGTGCGGGAGCGAGCGGGACGCCAGATCCCAGATGCGTTGCTGACCGTCGCGGCCGACGATCATGACGCGGCCCTGCAGCCAAAGGATGTCGAGCAGCATGGGCACGTTGCAGCTCGCGCATCACGTAGCGCACGAAGGCGTCGTTTGCCTCGAGCCAATTGCGCACGTACTCCCGGCGCTTCCAGGTCCCGTGGGGATAGCGCCGCATCGAGATACGGTGGATCGGGAGGTCGTCCGTCGGCACGATGTGAGCCCAGTACTCGAAGAGCGACCGGTCACGCCACAGCAGCCGTTCGAGCTCCACGGCGCGGAAGCGCGGACCGAGGCGGCTGAACAGGACGAGCTGCTCCGTCCGCGCGACCGCCGAGGTCGGGTCGATCTGGACCTCACCCAGGCGTCGCACGACCTCCTCGATCGAACGGGGTCGAGGGGCGTCGAGGAGCTGACCCATCACGGCGAGGTGCCGAGCCTTCCGTCGCGAGACGCGGACGGGCTCGGTCATCGAGGATATCTGAGGCATCGGGGCCGGAGGCTACCGCCTGACTCCGACCGGCTCCGGGAGAACCGTTCTGCCACCCCGTGCGTACACCCACGGAGTACCGTGCTGAGAGTGAAGATCGACGACCCGGGATCCGATGCAGCGCTCATGGCGGAGTTCGCCGCTCGAGAGGAGCGCGCTGCCGGCACGCTCTTCGACCGGTTCGCGTCGAGGATCTACGGGCTCGGCGTGGTGATGCTGGGCAACCACCAGGCTGCCCAAGATCTGGTGCAGGACACCTTCGTGAAACTGTGGCGAACGGCGGAACGATACGACCCACAACGTGGGCGGCTGGAGACGTGGGTCCTGCTGACCGCCCGGTCCCTCGCGATCGACGGCCTGCGGCGCCGCGTCCTGGAATCCCGTTCGCTACAGGCGATCGGGATCCAGCCGGAAGACGACCCCGAGCCGCTGCCCGACGAACGCGCGGCGGTCGCAGACCTGTCGGCGCGCGCGCGCCGGGCCATGGCGGTGCTCTCGCCGGAGCAGCGCTCCGCCCTCGAGCTCGCTTACTTCGGCGGTCGGACCACCGCCGAAGTGGCTGCGCTCGAGGGCATCCCCCAGGGCACCGTGAAGACAAGGATCCGCGCCGCGCTGCTCCGGCTGCGCGACGAGATGGCGAAGGATGCCGACCATGACGTGTGACGAGGTACGGGAACTCCTCCCCGAGCACCTGCTCGGCAGCCTCGAGGGCCCCGAGGACCTCGAGGTCCGCCGGCACCTTCGGGGGTGCAGCACCTGTCGCGAGGAGCGGATGAAGCTCGAGGACGGGGTCGCGGCGCTCTCCCGAGCGGTGCACGACCAGGAGCCGCCGGCCGATCTTCGGGGGCGCGTCCTCCGCACGCTCGACGAGGAGTGGCAGGACGCCGGACGACCGCTCGCGACCGCTCGGCGGGGGCGCGACCGCTCACCATGGCGAGCGGTCGCGGCGGCCGCGGTGGTCGTCCTCATCGCCGGTTCGGTCGCGTACGGCTCGACCCAGGCCCATCGGGCCTCGGTCGCGTCCGCCGACGCCACGAGCTATACGAGCCTGCTCGCGTCGCTGGGCGGCAAGGAATTCAGCATCGGGCAGCTGCATCCGACCAGCGGCTCGTCCTTCGATGGACGGGTGCTCGTGTATGAGGGAGACGCATCCAAGGGGTGGAGCTCCTGGGCGATCGTGTTCGTGAAGGCGCCGGGGTACACCGGCGACGCCACCGCGACGCTGATCGGCACCGACGGCCAGGCGCTGGCGTTGCCTCCGCTGCGGGTCACCGACGGCGAAGCGCACACCTGGCTCGTCACGGGCGCCGATCTGAGTGGGTACGATCGCCTGACGATCACGACGCCGGATGGCAACGTCGTGGCCACGGGAGCCATCCATCCGGCGTGAACCGGGCGCCTTCCCCGCCCGTAGAACCTCGAACCGGCTATCGGAGGGAGCGATCCATGGCAAGTCGGACCTTCGTTCTGCTCACCGCCGCCACGGTGGCGCTCATCACGCCGGCAGCCTGCTCGTCCGGCGGCTCATCGGCGAGCGGCTCCAGCTCGGGCTCGAACAAGATCACGATCGGCTCGGACCAGGCCAACGACCACGGCACGCAGGACGCGACCGGCACGTCAACCTTCACGATCGGAGCCGACAACGACAGCAGCGGCTACTTCTTCAACCCGACGATCCTGCTGGGCTCCGCCGGGCAATCGATCACGCTGGATATCAAGAACGATGGGTCCGTTCAGCACAACTTCTCGATCACCTCGATGAACGTGAACATCACGATCCAGCCGGGCGCGTCCCAAGAGGTGAAGGTCACGTTCCCGCAGACAGGGACCGTCGAGTACTTCTGCAGCTTCCACCATGCGCTCGGCATGGCCGGCGAGCTGTCGGTAGCCTGATCCTTCTAGGCGAGCGACGATCGGCAGTGGTTCCACAGCGCCGATGGCTCGTCGGCGGACAGATCCGCGTGGGGTCCATCGATCACGGGTCGAGCCGTCAGTCTGTGATCACGAGGTCCGCACGGTTGATCCACCCATGCGCTCCAACGCTGGTGGACCTAAGGGGACACTATTCAAACTCCGTTGAGGATCTGCAAGCGCTTCTCCGCGACTGTGAACGGCTCGAGGACTAGCCAGCTTTTCGCGCGGCCGACAGAGAGGGACGAGGGGTGCGGCGCCCCTCTGGACAAGCCTTCGCGAAGGGTCGAAATGCCAAAGGGGAGCTCGGCCGTTCAGAAGGCAAAGTGGTTGTGGAAATCGCTTCGCGCACCGGTTCCTAGGTGTCGCAGGTTCGATTCCTGCCCCGGCGCGCTTTCTAGAACTGACGGACATCGTGTACATATCTCGGAATGAAGGGGGGACCGGAGACCGATCTGGAGCTCGCCCGAGCACCGCACGTCGACTGGCGATGATCCGCCATGCCCAGGAGGTGACCGGCAACGTCGCGCTGACGTGCCGCTAATTCGGGATCTCCCGGACGCTGTTCTACGTGTGGCTGCGCCGGTACGAGGAGCTCGGGCTGGAGGGGCTCCAGCCGCGGTCTCGCCGGCTGCAATCACTCAGCGCCGGCCCGCTTGCGGCACTCGGGCCGCGAGCCTACGCTCCGCTCGATGCTCGGTTCAGGTCTCGCTCGCGAGGCCGTAAAGCTCGAGGCGGTCGATGGCGTCGACGTCACCATCGTAATCGACAACTTCGTCGACGTACTGATGGCAGACACCGAAGGCGTCCGCCGATACCTCGCGCATGATTTCGGCGATCGCGATCAGCTCGTCGCCGAGCATGGCTTCTCGGCGCTCGTCACAGTCCGCTCCGGCCACGAGCGGAGCCCGGTGCTCTACGACGGTGGCCTGACCCCGACCGCCCTGGGGCGGAACCTCGACGTCCTCGATGTCCCGATCGAAGACCTGCGCGCGATTGTTATCTCCCATGGCCACGCCGATCACCACGGAGGCTTGGAGGGTCTCTTCCGCCGGTCCCCCCGACGCACGCTACCGCTCGTAATCCACCCGGAGGCGTGGCGGGAACGCAAGGTCGTCTTCTCAACCGGAGCGGAACTGCGCCTGCCGCCCCCCACCCGTGGCGACCTCGAAGCCGAGGGGCTCGAAGTCATCGAGGAACGGAGGCACACGCTGCTGCTCGACGGAAGGGTCCTGGTCTCGGGACAGGTCGAACGGACGACGGAGTTCGAGAAGGGCTTCCCGACGCACCACACGCGGTCGGATGGCGGCTGGGAGCCCGATCCGATGATCTCGGACGACCAGAACGTAATCATCAATGTGAAGGGAAAGGGCCTCGTCATCGTCTCTGGCTGCTCCCACGCCGGTGCGGTAAACGTGTTGCGAAATGCAGAGCGACTCACGGGAGTGCGCCGGATCGCCGGCTTCATCGGCGGCTTTCACCTTACAGGCGGGATCTTCGAGCCGATCATCGGTCCAACGGTCGACGCGTTCGTGGCTGCGAACGTCGGCCGCATATTGCCGGCCCACTGCACGGGGTGGAAGGCAGTCCACGTCCTCGCACAGGCCATGCCCGACGCTTTCGTCCAGCCGGCAGTCGGGACCGTCGTCAGCTTCTGAGCGGCGCGGTTCGCGCGACATCTCGCAAGGTTGAACGCGTACGCCTAGCTTCTCTCCTCCCGCTCGCCGTCGCTCAACAGCGCCCGCTCGTGCAGTTCGTCGAGCGTGCCGACCGCGGACCACTCCTCGTAGTCGCCGAGCGCGCGGTCGGCGAACGCATCGGTGGAGGCCTCTTCGATACCCGTCGCAGCCCCCTCGATGCTCATGGCGTCTTCCCCCTCTCCTCGTCCGATGCCTGATCATGGCGGGCGGTCGCGACTTGCGACTTCGCTTCTTCGGGCCATCTGGGCCAGGACCACATGGCCGATTCAGGCCATCGAGCGGATGGCCTCTCTACGAGCAGGAAGACGACGAAGGCATGTGCTGGAACCGAGCAAGACCCCCCAGCCCGCCGAATCCCCACGGAATCCCTCTTCGCGCTGTCAAGGTTCGGGGCCTCGCGTGTCTTTGTGTAGGCGAGATGCCCGCACATGGGGACTCCGCTGCGAACGCATGTTGCCGCCGTCGCCGAGGTGGCCCGGATGGTCGTGCGAGGACGCCACGGCCGGTGCTAGTTCGTCGGGTGCCGCGCCGGAGTTCCCGAACCACGGAGCCGCAACCTGCGCCTGGCACGATGGGCGTGTCGTCACTGGCACGCGCGGCCCGGCCGGGCAAGCATCTATCCTTCTCTCACTCCGACGCCGCAACGAGGCTCCT